>JBBJJH010000003.1 GCA_037623315.1 Halanaerobiaceae bacterium ANBcell28 | reverse complement strand
CCTGTCCGGATCTGTGAGGGTTCGGCATCGCAAGGTGCCTTCTACTCGACAAATTGGACAAAATCAAGAGGTGAAAAGATGAATATTATATTAGATACAAATATATTTATTGGGAATTTAAATATGGAATCAGATAACTTTAACATTTTGTTTGATTATTTAAGGAAAACAGGCTCTACTATTATTTTACCACAGATTGTATATCAAGAGTTAAAAGCAGTTTATAAAAGAAAACTAGAGGAAAAAATTAATAATTTTCAATCTTCGAAGAAGGCATTAGAAAAAATATTGTTAATTGATGATATAGATGTGGTTGATTTCAATTTAGAAAATAAAGTAGAAGAATATATAGATTATTTTTTAGATAAAATTAATATAAAAAAGTCTGATATAGTCCTCTATAAACCTAATTATTTAGAAGAAATAGTTAAACGAGCTACCGAAAGAAAAAAACCATTTACTGAAAAAGGTGAGGAGTTTAGAGATGGTTTGCTGTGGTTGACAATATTAGACATAGTCAAAAATTTAGAAGAACAAGAATTAATATTTATTTCTAGAAATACTAAGGAATTTGCAGATAAAGAGAAATTGCACCCGGATTTAGTTAAAGAAACTATTACAAATAAAGTAGAGATAAACTATTATAACTCATTAAAACATTTTATTAAAAATCATGCTTCTAATATTAAGTATATTACTTACAATTGGATTGAAAAACAAATAAACAATGATGATATTAATGATAAAATATTAGATATTCTTGAAACAAAAGCATATGATGATTTACTTGATTGGATAGAGTGGAAAGATTATAAACCGGATGGATATGTAAATCCACTATATGTTGATGTCAGTGTACATGATTTTTTTGTATATGAAATGACTGACGAAACAATTTATGTGGAGGCTAAGCTAATGAGTGAAGTTGAAATTGAAGCTGAAGTAGAAGTAGAAGAAATTAAAGAAACAGATGAATTAATGTATGAGTATAAAATTAATCCCAAAAATGGGGATATGGAACAAGTTCCAAGATATAAAAATATAAATTTTATAGATACAGAAATTAAAACTAAATATTTTTATCCAGAAATTGAAGTCATAATAGGATTAACAATAAAAAATAAAAAACCTGTAAAATATAATATTAAAGAATGGGATATTTATTGAGGGGTGTCCAACATCATATAACAGCAAGGTTTACGGCTCCACTATCGTTTCGCCCAAATTTCTTCATCAAGGGCAGTCGCCCTAGGATTCAGAAACTTCGTAAACCTGCGGGACGTTATGCGAAATAGCGGGGAAACTACTGCTAAGTAGTTATATTATTTGGTATCTAGTTTAAAATAATAATTCAAATTACTAAAGGATAGAATCAACATTTCAAGGTATAAGATGAAAACAAAATCAAAATTACAGGTTTATTTTTAGTCTTGTAATTATTTGCATATTAGCATTAGATATTGTAAAATTAAGGTATTATTTATTAATTCACTGGACTTAATTTTACAAGTGTATTTTTATCAGTTAATTCCTTCATTAAGGGCAGTCGCCCTAAAATTCAGGAACTTCGTAAACCTGCGGGACGTTAAACGAAATAACCCTAGTGGGAAAGGACTGATAAAAACAAAAAATCGGTATAGTCAATTAGGATAATAATTATAAGCAAAAAAATAGACTTGCAGAAAAGATAGATTATTTGATATTGATGGGAGTGAGAGAAGTATGGGAATTATTTATAATGACAAGAAAAAAGATTTACCATCTGAACAGTTACATAGATTGTTTGTATCTGTAAGTTGGTCAGATGGTTCAGAAACTCCAGATTTGATAAAAAAATATAATGTTCCGTTTATTAATTCTACTCTTGTAATTTCAGCGTGGGAAGATGAATGCTTGGTTGGAGCAGTGCGTGTATTGAGTGATAAAATATTTAGGTCTATAATATATGATTTACTTGTATTACCTGACTTTCAAAACAAAGGAATAGGTAAAGAATTAGTAAAACGCTGTATTGAGCACTTTCCAAACTCGGAATGGTTAGTTCAAACAACAAAAGAAATATCAAGTTATTACGAGAAAAACGGCTTTAAGGTCAATAATGATGTATTTTTACATATTCCATGTAAATTATTTTCCTAAACTTAATAACACATAATGCTTAGTTGAATTAAGAAAAACATAAGTTAGATGGTAAAGAGATTAGAACCGTGGTTCTAAAAACTTGAAATATAGATAGAAAAATGCGATTGAATTGTGAATTAAGTTAGCAACGGGTTACATCGTTTAACAGCAAGGTTTACGGCTCCACTATCGTTTCGCCCAAATCCATCAGACTAAGATAGGAGTTATCTAAGTCTGATGGACTTCGTAAACCTGCGGGACGTTAGACGACATTTGCCTGAATGTGATAAAGACTGTTATAAACATATAAAACCGTTAGATATTTTTTCCAGAAGTTTAATCTGATAAAGGAGAAGTATTATATTCAAGCCAGGTAGTTAACTCATTTTTTGATAATGTACCTGATGATAGTTGTATCATTATCTTGTAAGTTTCTTTTTCTGAAGCAACAATTTCAAAACCATTTCTCTGGAGGAAAACATCCATAGCTACAAGAGCGATTCTTTTATTTCCATCTACGAATGGATGGTTATTACATAAGTGGTATCCATACGCTGCTGCCATTTTCATTAAAGTATCATGCAGATAATTACCTTCATAAGTAGCTTTTGCTTGTTCAAGTGCAGAATCTAGTAATTTTTCATCTCTTATTCCATATGTCCCACCATAGGTTTGTATAAGTTGATCATAGAAATAGAGAATAAGTTCTTTAGGAACGAATATAATGTTTTTCATTTAGATAATTCCTTTAAAGTGTTTTTATATTTTTTGTTAGTTTTGTCAAAAGCATTAGCCCAATTTTCAAATTCAGGATTATATGGTGTTATAGTAAAGCCATCATTGTTTTCTATAACATGTAATTCCTCGCCTTCTTTGAGATTATATTTTTCAATAAGTTCTTTTGGAACAGTAAACCCAAAACTATTTCCGACCTTACGCAATTTAATAGATTTCACATTTATCACCTCATTAATATTATAACATTTGTATTACATAGTATGCAAGAAGGAAAAAAGAATTGAATGGATAAATATAAAAGAAAGTGGCAAACGATCAGATAACAGCAAGGTTTACGGCTCCGTTCCTTCGTCACTGCGCCCAAATCCATCAGACTAAGATAGGAGCTATCTAAGTCTGATGGACTTCGTAAACCTGCGGGACGTTATCCAAAATTTAGATTTAGTTTATCTTGAAGTGATATTAAATTGAGTTAATAAAAATATTTATTTCTTTAAAATACACCTGTATGTTATTATCTAGAGGGAATGAGAATATAATGATTAAACCTAAAATTGGTAATGATTTAAATTTGAGGATGAGGTATAGAAAATTAAATAAATTACTTATTCTATTTATAATTATGTATTCGATATTAAATATTACACTATATTTTGGAATGTCAGTATTTTCTTATTTTATGGTAGAAGATATGATTCAACGAGCTAATGAAGTAACTGGAATTATACAGTTTGAATTATTGCCTATAATAGAACCAACAAAGTTAAATATTATAATTAGTTATGCTTTAGCATCATTATTATTATTTATTTTTCTTTTTTGGATTATTTTAAATCTATTACGATATCAAAAATACGTATATTCTTTAATAGGTACTATAACAGCTACTTTTTTTATATTTGGATTTTTAAATTTTCTAAAACAGATATCTTTATTTGGAAATATATTTAGTAAATACTTTTTAGTAATATCAAGTTTTTTATATTTTTTTCTAGTAATAATAAGTATAATATCATTTTATTTAAGAAAAGAAATGTTTAGAACTGTAGAAACCTATGAAGTAGAAAATTCTTTAGATATTAAGAAAAAAGTGGAAAAAGAAACAAGGAAAGATTACAATATAGTTAAGATTGATGATCAAATGTCTAATAGTAAATTTCATAATAATTATTGTCTTTTAAATAGAGTTTTAATCTATGCAATATTATTTTTTATTTTATCTATATTAATATCTTATTATTTTAATGTAAGAAGATATTATTTTCCATTATATGATTTAATATTAATCCCGTGGGCATTATTAAAAATATTTAAGAAAAAACAATATATATATAAATTTTTTGGATGCTTGTCGTTATTTAGAATGTTATTGTTAATAAATGCTTTAATAATAAGATCAAATAATTTTACTTCTTTAAATTTAAATAATATTAGAACTCAGTTAACAATTATCGAAATAATCAGCTTGCTATTTATTACTGTTATATGTATTTACTTAGGAAATATTGTTTTTTCGCATTATGGTATCTTTAAACCGAAGAAAATAAACATTAGAGTTAGGGATATGGATATTAGTAGATTAATCAAGTATATGCTTGTTTTATTATTGATAACTTCATTGTTAGTTATAATATCTTTTTTTGAGGGGACAAAAATGGCAGAGAATATGATAATATATTTAAATTGAACTATTAGTTGTTTTTAAATCTAACTGGGGTTAATCTAAACTTCGCATAACAGCAAGGTTTACGGTTCCAGGTAGCAGCCGGCAAGGCTACTGTCCTGCGGGTGAAAGTCCCGCCATGTCAATTGCCCGATTCAGACATGTAGCGATATCACAGTTTATGTGGGTAACCACATATCCACTGCGTGGTGTAAACGGCCCAGCTGTCCTGAAATTTAAGCGGTAGGTGCAACCAGGGGGTCTAGCGAATATGGGGGCTTGAAGATAATCGAATGACTGCAGTCTCGAAATAAACTCCTAGCAGAAGTTGCATAGCTAGAATGATCAACGTGTCGAATGGTTTGGAACTCACATGAGACAGAAGTTCTTTGGGAAGAAACGGGTAATAGCATCAGAGAAACGTTGCGGGATAGGGGTCCAAGCAACCATATAAGGATTGTAGAGATAACGTCGGGAAGATCCTATTTCTAGCTAGGAAGCAATAAATGGCAAAGACCTTACTTATAAGAACCACGAAATAGTAAGGAGGATTTAGGATTGGCGCATGAGGTCGTAGTAGCGATGAGGGAGGGGTAATGCCTTTCTAAATGCGGGAGAACCGTATTTCTTAAGAGGTAACACCTTAAGAGAGTGAAGGACCTCTGGGCGCTTGGTCGTTCAATATCATTCTAACTCAAGGTTCACTTGGGGAGAGCAATGAATATTAGAACTAGTAACTTATGTAAACCGCAATATATATGGGTGTATATGAGTGCCATCATTTAAGCCTAGTATATTGTGGGAAGGCAAAGTTATGATTGTAACCAAGGTCAAAACCGGACTCGGGAAATCCGACCGTCCGGGATTGTAGGGAGGCTCCGGGAAACGTTGCTGACATAGTAAACGCGCCCGGTTTCTATCCCGACCTCCTGACGTCGTTTCACCCAAATTTCTTCATCAAGGGCAGTCGCCCTAGGAATCAGAAACTTCGTAAACCTGCGGGACGTTAGGTGAAATTAAATTTAGAGGAGTTTTTAAATGATTAAAAAAATACCTTTAAAATCTTATTCTGAGGGGGAATTTAAAAATTTCACAGAATATTTTCAGATAATAATTGATGAGTACTATAAAAAACAAGAAAGCTTAGATATTCTTAATGATGAAGAAATTGAACTTTTAAAAAATACATCTGATTCACTCATACTAATTATAAAAAAATACTTAGATGGTTTTTCAGGTGAAGCTTATAAAGAATTCGTGAAAATGATGAAACCATTAAAAAAAAGATTTCTTTACTTGACTGATAGAACTTATAATAGTGAGTATGTGAAAAAGATAAAAGAGAATATTGATAATATTAATATTAATAATACATCAGTATATAAAATCAAAGAGTTACTTATTAAAGAAATAGATATATTAATAAATGATAGTTCATTAGATGAATTATATAGACTTCGAATAAAAAATGAGGGTGAGAATGATTTCGAAAAAATGGATTTGTTCCATATTCCATTTGATTCATATACAAAAATAAAAAGTTATAGATATAGTATTGCTGGATATCCATGTTTGTATCTTGGGACTTCTTTTGAAGTTTGTTATGAAGAAATAAGAAATCCTAAAATTGAAAATGTATGGATGATGAAATATAAATTAAAAGAAGATATTATGTACATAGATTTAACTAAAAGACCAATTAAATCATATAACATATTTAAAAAACTAGTCAATTTTAATAAAAAAATAAAAAAAGAAGAACAAAAAAATTTGAATGTCATTTTGGGGGCTTTAAATCGGAAAACAAGAAGGAAAATTGATGCTAAAAATAATACTAAATTTAAGAACTTTAGTAAAAAAAAGAATTTAATTCTTAATAGCCAAATCCGTTCTCAAGAAAAAATAAAAATATTAAATGAAATATGTACTTATTATACCCCAAATAAATATTTATGTGTAAAAAAAGATTTAAAAAAAATGTCAAAAATAATTGATGTATTAGACGATTTTATAATAAGTAAACATACAGAGTTGAAAAATTTATTTTTAATCTATCCATTGCAATTAGCAACTTCGATAAAAATAAATGATAATGATATATTTTTTCCGGAATATATCATATCTCAATTTTTAATGCAATGGGTCAGAATAAACTCAGAATTTTATTGCATTAAATATATATCTACAAGGATAAATGAAAATAAGAATCATAAAGACTACTGTAATTTTGTTTTTCCAGCACGAAGTAAAAAAAATAAATACTGTAAAGAATTACTAAAAATATTTGAGATATATGAACCAATAAGAGCAATAGATAAAATTAAATTATAAGAAGAATTATAATAATATGATTAATAGTGAATGAATAAATTTAACTTCACCTAACAGCAAGGTTTACGGCTCCACTATCGTTTCGCCCAAATCCATCAGACTAAGATAAGAGTTATCTAAGTCTGATGGACTTCGTAAACCTGCGGGACGTTATCTAAAATGACAACGGTAAAAAAATACTAATTAAGTTCAATTTAAATACAGACTTATATTTTATGTTATAATAACAGTGTGGAAAATTTATATTGGCTTGATACTACATAATATAAATGTGAAATATAAAGTATAGGGTGATAACCATGAGTAAAAATGATGAAGAAAACTACGAATATGAAAATTGGGAATATGATGCTAAATTATATTATGCAGAAAACTGGGGAGAATTGTTAAAATACCGGACAAAATGTTATAAAAATAATCCAGATGATCCAAATATAATTGCGCGTTTAGGAGAAGCTTATGTTTTAAATAAAGAATATAAAAAAGGCTTAGAGTTTTTAAAAGAAGTATACAAGAAATATCCCGATTTTGTAGATATTCAGTTTTTTATTTTAGATTGTTTATTTGGGTTAGGAAAAAATGAAAATGATTTTGATTGGAAAGAAATACCTAAGATAGTTAGGATGAATAATCAAATAATCGATGAATGTTATAAATATTTAAAAAACAAGAGGAAACCAAGAAATGTATATGATATATATAGCGATTTATTTTTGGGTGATTATAATACATTTGATGAAAAAGATTTACTTAAAGAAATAAAACAAGATGAAAGATTTGAAATAGTCGATAACTCTTCTAGTTCACCTTCTGCTGAAATAAAACTAAAAAAAATAACTACTAGTGAAAGCTAAAATATAAGGTCGATTGTCACTTCAGATAACAGCAAGGTTTACGGCTTCGTTCCTTCGTCACTACACCCAAATCCATCAACCCAAGTTAGGAGCTATCTAAGGGTTGATGGACTTCGTTAACCTGCGGGACGTTATCTGACATAACTCTATAAGTTCTTTGAAAGGAGTATAATAATTATGAAATATACCAAAAGAGGAATTAAACCGTACGATTTTGTAAAAATTAGAGACTTTTTAAGTGTTTCATACAAAGAAAGACCTTTTTTGAAAAATTGGTTAATCGATAGATGGAATTTTTCTAGATACTTTGGTCAAATAATGCATAATACATTTAATACCTGGCTTGATACAATAGGATTATGGGTTAACAGTCAAGATAATATAGTTGCAATTGTACATACAGATGGTGAGAAGAATAGAGGTGGTGTATTTTTCCAATTTGGAAATGCACATATTTCTGATAATTTATTGGATGATATGATAAATTATTCTGAGGAAAATTTATTTTCAGTAAGCGAGAACAAAAAATTTATAAATTTTAGAGTAAATCAGGATAAAAACCGTTTGAGAGATATTTTGACAAAAAGAAATTATAAAATCCAAAACTGGATAGATCCAGTGTCATCTTTAATAATAACTAGGGATTATGAAGTAAAACTTCCAAAAGGATTTAGAATAAGTGATGGTCGTGAAATAAATAATTATCAAAAAGGTTTTGCTCATGGTAGAGCTTTTGGTTATTATAACGCGGATACTCCTGATGATAATGATGCGGAGAAAGCTTTTAAATCCTTAAGAAAAGCTCCTGATTATAATCCTGTGTTAGATTTATCAATAGTAGACCAAAAAAATGAGATTGCGTCATTTGCAATAATATGGCATGATAATTTAAATCAAATTGGTATATTAGAACCTGTTGGTACTATACCGAAATATAGAAGAATGGGACTTGGCAAGGCAATAATTTATGAAGGAATTAATCGTATTAAAAAATATGGGGCTAAAAAAGTTTATGTTGGATCTGAACAACAATTTTACTTATCAATAGGTTTTTCACTTGAGTATTATAAAGAAATTTGGCAGAAGAAATGGCAATGAATTTTAAGGGTTACGTCAGATAACATGGGATTTAAGGGTCCAATATACTTACACCTAAATTCGTTTTCTTAAATCTCTGGAACGTTATACAAAATTCAGCTAGTTAGCCAATAGACGCAACTGATAAATCAAGTTTATTAGCAGCTTTAATTAACCGTTTATCTAAGGTTACTAAAGTAGAATTTTTTCTTCTACAAGTAACTAGATACATTGAATCATAAGCAGGGTGATCAATTTTACATGATAGAGGTATAGCTTCTTCATAAATATCTTCTGATTTGATGAATTGATCTACTATCTCTATCATTTGCCTGGTTTTAATAAGCAAGTCATTTAATGGATAGTTTTGAATAGAATTATATTTCCACATTACATTAGATGCTTCATAAATATATAAAGAAGGAGCTATAATCCAGTCAGCATCTTTTAGAATATCAATTAATAGTTTTTGTTTGGGTCTACCCATGACAATTTCAACAGCAGCACTAACATCAATAGTGATGATCATCGTTCCCTATCCTCTCTGATAAGAGGGACAGGATTAAGAACATCTGGAGTTTGATTATGATTAGTTTCATTTAAAATACTGTTAAAGAGAACTTTTCTACGTTCTTTATTTTGTTTTTCAATTTCTAAGGCTTTTTCAAGCAAAACAATAGTTTCTTGAGTTATACTTCTTCTTTCAGCATCAGCAAGTTGAACAATTTTCTGATAGATATGTTCAGGTAAGTCTCTAACTTGTAAAGAAGGCATTTTTAACTACCACCTTTCAGGATTATTATATATTTATTATAACATATTACAAAAGAGCATGCAATGTGCATGAAAAACAACGTGGGATAGCTGAACTTCGTATAACAGCAAGGTTTATGGTTCCGCGGAAGCGGTTATTAATGCCGATAATCTAGCAAGGTGAAAGTCCTTGTATTATTAGTTGACCGAATTAGATGATTAGCATATCCAACGTACGGTGAGGTAACGAACGATTAGTTAGTTATTGGCTTGAAAAAGCAGAAAAGTATTGTCAATCTGCTAATAGTGAAATTTAAAATAATAGATTGTCTTTCGCTATTAACCGATTATAGTATGCATTGTTTTATTCAATGTCTGCGATTTTAACTGAAAATGGAGATGACTTTTGTATGATTTTCATACTGCCATATAATAAACAATTCACTACAAATTGCTTTGATTATAATAATTAATATGTTATATCTCATATTATACATAGGTTTTTCTTTGATGATATAAATACATATATTAGTATCAAGCATATATTTCATTAGATATCATTTCTATCTTGTATTTTTGGTTGATTACGGTCATTTAAAAAATCGTCCGAAAAAAAGTTTAAACTAGTTTCTAGAGAATTTTATTTGCTATCTTTAGGAATAAGGAGGACAAAGTCTTCAAACTTTCTTGTATAAACATCAGAACCATCAAAGGGGGAATAGTTATGAAAAAGTTTATATTTATTCTTATATTATTAATTATTATCGTATTTGTTCTAGTTGGTTGTAGAAGTAAGAATATAGTTTTTTTTCGAATTATTAATTTAGCAGAAGAAGATTTGGAATTTGTAAAAGTATATTTACCAGCACCAGATCGAGATTATAAAAAAATCTCAAATATTAGTGCTGGAGAAGAAACTAATTTTTATAGTTATAGAATGTATGATTCTGTTCCGTTAGGAGTCTTTTCGGGATCTTTAGTAAAAATTGAATTTTTATTTAAAGGAGAAGAAAAAGAAATTGTTATATATGAAGATATGCAAAAAAAGAATGATGTTATATTTTATAACGTTTTGAATAATGGAGATAAATTTGAGTTAACAATTAAATCTGATGAAGTAATTTATCATAAGTTAGATTATTAAACTTCGCACATGAAATTATTGAATAAAGCCTGGTTGCCATGACGGCATCGATAGCCTAATACCTAAATTATCCTTGCCTTTATAAAAGAAAATTTAAGTGCATACTTCATTCACGAAAAAAGCTTAAAACCTACCCTGGAGCACTCTCTACTATATAAAAGCCTACAAGAACATTAAGGTCTGTGAGGGCGGCTCTGTTTTAATACAGTCAAAAAGGCAGGTGTTCGAGGTATGGATGGGAATGATGACATCCTCAAAGGTGCTGAGGAAAAATATGATCCTTATTACGTGTACACCGATGCTGCTGAATGTCACGAACATGGGTGTAAATAACCCAAGAATAAAAGTAAATCTATATAAATTAGGTACTGGTGCTAGTTATGTAAGGTGAATAATCAAGTGAAGAGCCGTATGCCTAAATAGGGTACGTACGGTTCTATGAGGAGTTGGAGTTGTAAAACCCCGCTTACTCGACGTAAGGGCAGTCGCCCTAAGACTCAGAAACTTCATAAACCTGCGGGACGTTATAGGAAATGGCAAGAGCAAGGTTGAACTGAACGTTGATTAAAAGATATTAATTATTTCGGGGGGTAGTTATGGAAAATCATATAGATATAAGTGGGGTGAAGATTTGGACTGAAATTAAAGGTAATAAGAATGGACCCGTTATTATTTTATGCAATGGGGGACCAGGCTCATCGGACTATTTAGAACCAGTATCAAGTATGATAGAAGATATTGCATGTGTTATTAGATTTGAACAAAGGTCTTGTGGAAGGTCTACAGAAGATTATAATTGTGATGTTGAAAGAACTATTGAAGATTTAGAAGAAATAAGAAAATATTATAATTTATCTTCTTGGATTGTTGGTGGACATTCGTGGGGAGCTAATCTAGCACTTGCATACTCCTTAAAATATCCTGTTAAATCAAATGCATTAATATATATTAGTGGTAACGGCATTCAAAGAAATCGTGAATGGTCAAAGGAATACCATGAAAATAGAGAAAAACATGGTGAACTTATGCCTAAGATGGAAGGCAATGATAAAGTTAATAAGCTTGGAAATAAATCTTGGCAAAAATATATTCAAAGGCCCTCAATTCTTAGTGAAATTTCAAATTTAACTATTCCGTCGCTTTTTTTATATGGTTCTAACGATGTAAGACCTAGTTGGCCAGCAGAACAGATATCTAATTTATTATCAGATTCTAAATTTATAATGGTAGAAGGAGCAGCGCATTATATATGGTTATCGCACTTTGAGGATATGAAAATTGAATTAAGAAATTTTATTCAAGAAATTAAATAAAAATGTAGTGGGCGGGGAAGCTTGCCACTTCCTATAACAGCAAGGTTTACGGTTCCGCTACGCTTCACCCAAATTTCTGAAACTAAGCCAAGTCTGGCTAAGTTTCAGAAACTTCGTAAACCTGCGGGACGTTATCTAAAATCTTGCGTGAGATAGTTTATTATGTATGGTATAATAAAAACATAGTAAATAATTGGGGGTATAAATATGAAATGGAAAGGCTTAAGACAAAAATATCCTGATAGTTGGGTACTATTTGAAGCAGTACAAGCACACTCTAATGATGGGAAACGTATTATCGATGATATAGCTATTCTTGATACTTTTAATAATAGTGATGAAGCCATTAATGCATATCGTGATTTTCATAAAAAAGAGCCTACAAGAGAATTATATGTTGCTCATACTAAAAAGCAAAAACTTGAAATACAGGAGAGAAAATGGTTAGGTGTTCGAATATGATAACTGAATTACAAATAAAGGATAATCTACCATTTGTGCAAATGAAAGTTCAATATAAAATAAAGAAAAGATGTTAAATAATGTATTAGTTGATACGGGATCTGCAAGTAGTATTTTAAAAGGAGAATTAGTTAGAGATATTGGAATTAAACCTGAACCTGATGATATCCTTGGTAGCGTGAGAGGAGTTGGGGGTTCAGAATTTGTTTATATAAAGCAGGTAGATTTATTATCTATTGGAAATCTAATAGTTGAAAACTTTAAAATTGATATTGGCGAGATGGATTATGGATTTGACATTGATGCTATAATCGGTATGGATTTTTTGCAAAAAACAGGAGCTATTATTGATTTGCATAATTTTAAAATAAGTAAAATTAAGCAAATGTGAATACTGAAAGCCACAAGACTTCAGATAACAAATCAGGAGTATTTCCGCAATTGGGGTAAAAAGAAAGCCCAAATTGATTAATTATTAATCTAACTATGAGCTTAAAAATATTGATTAAAATATGAGATACAATTGAGGAAATACTTTGTTTAACGAAGCTACGGTGCTTAAGCAGTAGTTCTATGGGGTTTTAATAATATCTCTTTTATTGAAAAACTAAAAAAACTTCAACAAGCTAATAAAACTTCAAGAAATAAAAAGCAAATAAACTAAAAAATGACATATGAGGGTTGCAACTTCCCCCTCCCCATAAAATTAATTTTTATAAAAATGTAAAAGTATATCAGGTGGATCTTTAAAAGTTTTAGGGAACTCATTTTTCATAACAAATTTATTACAACCACAAATAGGACATTTTTTAGTTTCTAGACCTAATTTTTCAATAAGCTGATCTGTTGTTAATCTGAGATACTCAATTATTTTAGTCCTTGTTAGTTTCTTACATAAAAGCAGTTTATTCTTACGGTTTCTGCTAGCCATAATACCAAAATAACGGATCTTTTTAAATTTCTTAGGTAAGATATGCATAAGAAACCTTCTAATAAACTCAAGAACATCAAGAGTCATAAACTTAGTCTTACCATTGTCTTTGTAGTCTTTATATCTAAAGGTAACTTGATGATTTTCTACTTTAATAATTCTGCTATTAGCTATAGCAACTCTATTAGTATATCTAGCAAGATAATTAAGAACATGAGAAGCATCTTTAAAAGTTTTTTCACAAAAAACAACCCAATTCTTGTAATACAAAGTATCAATAAGATCCTGATATTTTTTATCATCATTTAAATACTCAATGTTACCATAAAATTTAATATTACCGTTTAGAACTTCTTTTTTAAAGAAATCAATAAATTTACCTCTAAACTTCTTAGCAATAACTCTAATAGGCATAAAAAAATTATTTTTTGACTTAATCCATTGATTAATAGATGATAATCCCCCTGCAGGTATGATACAATGTAAATGAGGATGAAAAGAAAGAGTTTGTCCCCAGGTATGCAAAACAGCAGTAATACCAATTTGAGCACCAAGATATTTTTTATCAGCAGCAAGTTCTTGTAAAGTCTCTGAAGCAGTTTTAAAGAGAAGTGAATAGATCACTTTTTGATTTTTAAGAGCGATAGGATTTAAATCATCAGGAATAGTAAAAACCACATGAAAATATTTTTCATTAAGCATATTAGCCTGTTGTTTAAGAATCCACTGTTCTCGTTCAATCCCCTGGCATTTAGGACAATGTCTATCACGACAGGAATTATATGATATCTTGATATGGCCACAATCTTCACACTTATCAATATGGCCACCCATTGCTGAGGTGCGACAATTAATTAAAGCTCGAATAACTTTATTTGCATTATAGGGAACTTTATATTTCTTTTTAAACTCATCCCAATATTGGATTAAAATGTCCTGAATTTCAGGCATTTTTATCATAGCTTAAGGTATCAAGGGGGCTTTTTATCTTAAGCACTCTTGTATCTCTTAAATGGAGATACATGCTAGTTGTTTTGATGCTGGCGTGTCCTAAGAGTTGTTGAATATAGACACTTTATAATACTCACGAAGAAGATTAAGATTATTAACTTCATTAAAGATTGCCTGTATTTCTTCTTTAGAGATGATAACAGGAAGTTTCTTTTGTTTTTTAGCTCTGGGAATATGCTTGATATCCCAGTGTCTATCAAGAGTAGTTTCGAAAAAGAAGCGAAGAGCACTATAAGCTTGATTTACATAACCTGTACTTAAATTTCTCACATCAATAGCATGAGCAAGGAATTTTCTAATATGCTCACTATCAAGATAATCTGCCTCACAATCAAAAAACTGCTCAAAACGATTAATATGCCTAAGATAACATTCCTGCGTGATAGTACTAAAATTCCTTAATTTCATGTCTTGCATCATTTTTTCTTTGTAAATATTCATTTACCACATCTCCTTTAGAATTTTGATTATATTTTATATAAAGATGTGGTTAAATTAAATATATTTTGAAGATAATTTTATGATTTCTATAAAAAAAGCCACTGCGTCAGCAGTTTTGTTCAACAGCAAGATTTACGGTTTCGTTCCTTCGTCACTGCACTCAAATTTCTTCATCAAGGGCAGTCGCGTTAAGGTTCATGAACTTCGGAAACCTGCGGGACGTTAGGTGAAATGGCACTAGTAAGATATATATGTATGTCACAATAAAAATAAAAACTGGAGGTAATAATTTTGAATAAACAATCAAAAATGAATAAAAAAGCATGGTCGTATAAGTCTTATGAATTTTGGAGAGATCATATAGGATCACCCGAAGAAGTTGCTAAAGACATGTTAAAGCGACCAAAACACTATGTAAGAAGACATATTGAATTTCTTGGAGAAGTTAAAGAAAAGAAAGTTGCTAATATTCTTGGTTCCTGTGGTAAAAAAGCTATTCCCTTATCTATTTTAGGAGCTGATGTAACAATAGTTGATATCTCAGAACAAAATAAAAAATATGCATTAGAATTAGCTGAAGCTGCAGGAATTAATATTAAATATATTGTATCTGATTTTTTGGAATTAAATACTGATGAAATTGAAAGAAGTTTTGATATTGCATATTTGGAGGGTGGAATTCTTCATTATTTTTCAGATTTAAATATATTTTCAAAAAAAATATATGATTTACTTAAAAAAGGTGGAAAGTTAGTGTTAAATGATTTTCATCCTTTTAGAAAACTGCTCAAACCGAGAGATATTTTTCAGAGTGGTAAAGATGGTTTAAAGCTTGATGGAGATTATTTTGAAGATAATTTATTTGAAGGTGGAGTGGCTCATGAAAAGTTTTTTCCAGAAAATGAGCAGTCTAGTTTCCCTAAATGTCTTTTGAGATATTGGACTTTGGGTGAAATAATTACTTCATTTGCTTCATCCGGATTTATTATAAAAAAATTATATGAAGGTCCAAGATTTGATTCGCACAAAAATATTCCTGGTGTTTTTACTGTGGTAGCATATAAAAATTAATGTAATTAATGTAATTAAAATGCGTACCACTACACATAACAGCAAGGTTTACGGCTCCGTTCCTTCGTCTCTGCGCCTAAATCCATCAGACTAAGATAGGAGATATCTAAGTCTGATGGACTTCTTAAATCTGTGGGACGTTATGGAAAAGACCCTGAAATTCACTTTAGCTTATTATTAGCGAATATATATATAAGATTAATGAAGAAGGTTGATTTATTATATGTCAAATTATAGGAAAGAAAAAATATATATCATAGGATCAGTAGCAAGTGGCAAAACTACATTAGCAAAAAGATTATCTAAATTATTAGATATACCTTGGTATGAATTAGATAATGTAGTACATAGAAGATTACCGGATGGGGATGTGAAAAGAAATCCAGAAGAAATAAATTCAATCCTTAATAATATAATAGATTCTAAATCTTGGATTATAGAAGGCGTTTATAGAGATTGTTTTTTTAATGCTTTTGATAAAGCAGATAAAATTATTTTATTGGATACACCGGTATATAAAAGGAAATGGAGAATAATAAAAAGATGGATTAAACAAAACTTAAAATTAGAAAAAGCAAATTATAAACCAACAATAAAGATGTTGTCTCTAATGTTCAAATGGAGTAAAAAATTTGAAAAGAGAAAAGAGAAAATAATAGAAATGTTAAAACCATATAATGAAAAAGTAATTATTGTAGGATCTAACAATTTAGAAATAATCAAATATTTATAGTTTTTATTAAGTACTTTAAACCATATAATAGAAGAACATAGAATTATAATATTCCGCCTTTAATTCAATCGGTAGAAGAAATAAGAAAAGATTACAAAGATCAGGTATTCTTGAAAAAAATAATTGAAGATAAGATAGCTGGTTCAGTAAGAGCTTACGTAAAAGACGATATATGCTACATTGGAAGACTAATTGTAAATCCAGATTATCAAAACCAAGGAATTGGAAAAGAATT
This sequence comes from Halanaerobiaceae bacterium ANBcell28, assembly GCA_037623315.1. Taxonomy (GTDB): domain Bacteria; phylum Bacillota; class Halanaerobiia; order Halanaerobiales; family DTU029; genus JBBJJH01. The sequence continues at coordinate 172,830 of JBBJJH010000003.1, read as the reverse complement.
AATGAAAAACGTAGAGGAGTATTTTTCCAGTTGTTGTGATAAATATTCTTTATTTACAGGAAAGAAAAGTGAAAAAAATATATACTTATATGAAAGTTTAGGATATGTACAGATCAAAAAGAAAAAGTTAAATGATAAAGTTACATTAATATTTTTAGAAAAGATTAATAAATAACTAACGTAGGCTGTAAACGTGGGGCGCTAATCTGTAGCCGATGGTGAAGATTCGTTAGGTGCAAGATGGATAGACTTATCAAAAATAGAGAAATTAAAATTAGCCCATTTGTAGAAAAAGTAGTCAATAAAATAGACACTTATAAGAATAAGCAGTAATAACTCTGGATCTTTGGAAATACACAATTATTACAAATGCGTAATAACAATGATAATAAGTGAGGTGTAAAGATGATTGAGGTTAATAAGATTAAAATCGAGTATATGCCTAAAATTACAGATGATCAGCTGTGGGATTTTTATGTTAGAAATGATATTTGTGAAGTTGGTCATGGAAAAGGTGTTGCTGTTAAGCCACTAAAGTTTAATCCCTATCTCGTAGGAGCGTTTTTTGAAGACAAACTTGTTGGTATAATTAGAGCAATGTTTGACGGTATATCTGCTGAGATTATGGAGTTTTGCTTAGAACTTGAACTTCAAAGTGATAATTTAGAATATGATAATGGTTCGATAATAGAGAAGGATAATTATTCTATAGCAAAACAAATGGGTATATTGTTAATTGAGGAATTGAGGAAATTAGGAAATACTTTCATTACATCCTATATAGTTAAAGGTGTAGAAGAAAATACTTATCACTCAATCGGCTTATATCACAATATAGGTCATTCGGTATTTATTAAAGATGAAAGACCATATACTAAATAGGCTTTAAACATATTTAGTATATAGTATTTTTATATATGGAATTAATGGTTGTTAGAAGGAGATATTTATGGGACTCCTATCCGTGACCGTCTTAATTTCCAGATATTATTAGAGTTTTTTATTTTTCTAATATGTGGAAACCTATAAAGAGAGCAAATTTTGTTTATGTGTAAATGGGTGGCAAAACTTCAGATAAGAAATCAGGAGTATTTTAGCAATTGAGATAAAGGGACAGCCCAAATTGATTAATTAGTAAGCTAATTTTGAGCTTTAAAATAATAATTAAATTATGAGATACAATTGAGGCAAATAATAAACTAAGGAGCATTCCTGTAATAAAAGAATTTGAAGTTAGACAAAAAAAACACCTCCTTGGTATAATACGGAGTATCAGTTGCAACTGATCTCTAAATAACCTAAGGAGGCGTTAAAATGAATTATACACAAAATAAGAAGATAAAGCAAGTAAAAAAATCAACTTTGGTAGTAGGAATTGATATTGCAAAACATGTTCATGTAGCAAGAGCTCAGGATTATAGAGGTATTCAATATGGTAAAGCATTAAGTTTTGAAAATAATATACTGGGCTTTGAAACGCTGCTTTACTGGATAAAGAAAATGGAAAAGAAACATTGTAAAACAGAAACAATAGTTGGAATGGAACCAACCGGTCATTACTGGCTTAACTTAGAAGAATATTTAAGCGGTTACGGAATAAAACTGGTATTAGTTAATCCAGCCCATGTAAAAAAGAGTAAAACTCTTGATGACAATTCTCCAACTAAAACTGATAAAAAAGATGCTAGAGTAATTGCCCAGTTAGTCAAAGATGGTCGTTATTCAGAACCTAATATTCCAAAAGGCATATATGCAGACTTGCGATCAGCTATTACTCATAGAGAGCGTTTAACTAAGGATTTATCAAGAATAAAAGCTAAAATACATCAATGGCTAGATAAATACTTCCCTGATTATTTAAAGAAAGTATTTAATAAATGGGATGGTAAAGCATCTCTTGCTATACTTAAAGAGATACCCTTGCCAGAACAAATAGTACAATTAAGTCCTGAAGAAATAGTTGAGGTAATTAAAAAAAGTGCTAGTAGGGGAGTTGGGATTAAAAGAGCTAAGAAATTAAAAGGTGCTGCTCTTAATAGTATTGGTATTACCGAAGGATTGGAAATGGCTGTATTGGAGTTAAAAAACTTAATACAACAATATGAGTTATTAACGACTCAATTAACTAAATTAGAAGATACAATTATAGAATTATTAGAAGAAGTACCAGGGGCTAAAGAAATGCTATCAATTAATGGTATAGGAGCAATGACAGTAGCAGGCTTTATTGCTGAGATAGGGGATATAAATAATTATAATCATAACCGTCAAATTATTAAGCTGGCAGGGTTAAATTTAAAAGAAAATAGTTCAGGACAACACAAAGGGCAAACTACAATAAGTAAAAGAGGTAGACCACGCTTAAGGTCATTGCTATACAAAGTAACGCTGCCTTTAATTCGTCATAATGATCAGTTTAAAGCTATACACGAATATTATACTAAACGTCCTCAAAACCCCTTAAAAAGCCAGCAATCTAGAATAGCCCTTTGTTGCAAACTAATTAGAGTTTTCTTTGCTTTAGGCAAAAAGCAAGTTGAATATGATGGAAAAAAGATGATGAATGATATCAAAAGAAATTATGATGTTTTACAGAAAGCTGCTTAGAACAGTTTTCCAGAATTTAAATGTTATTATATTTGTTTTCAATCAGTAAAGGGGTAAAGGCTTCGCCCGTGCTAATGCACGCCCTTGATAGATTATGAAAAATATAAAATAGAAATATTATCAGAATTACAATCTACTTATATTTGTGAATTTAAGAATCTCAGTACATTGAAAGAGGAAGTCCGGAGTAGCCGAAGCTATATTGAATCCATTAGGGCTTAGCGTTAGTTATGACCCAGCAAAGGAGCATTTTCGGCCTCCACCCATGGATAGGCAGGACGAAGGAATGTTGGGGCAATGACCCTGGGAGACATGGGAGGTTAAGCCACCATGGTAATAGTGGAGATCCAAGGCGACCATAATGTAATTTTTTAGTAAAAAAGCTACAATTCTAATTAAAGTTACCCTTGTACTTCCAGTTATTTTCTTAAATGTTAAAACTGTCTATTCGCAAAAAACAAAGTGTGGTGAAATTCTAAGAATAAGCGAGTATGAGTGAGATAATCTTAAAACTAAGAGGGAGTGAAAAAATTGAAATTAGCAAAAAAGATCATAATAATTATAGGTGTACTTATAGTAATTGGAATAATTGGTACTTCCTATTACATAGGAGATTCTGTTTTTAGAGGTTCTCTTCAGATGACAGATAATGAAGGAACAAGCTTGGATAGTGTAGAGTCATGGGTAGAAAGAAGGGAGAACTTTAGTAAGAAGTATGTAATTACTTCAATAAAAATAGATTCTTCATCAGGTGATCATCAAATTCCTGCAGATTATATTAGGAAAAATGGTGATACTGATAAAGATACTGTTATAATGGTTCATGGTTTAGGTGGAAATCGTCTATCTGTATATGGTGAAGCTGAAGTTTTTTTAGAGAATGGATATAATGTTATTGCTTATGACCAACGGAGTTCTGGGGAAAATGAAGCTTTATATAATACCTTTGGTTATTTAGAAAGTAATGATCTAAGGGATTATGTAAATTATTTAAGGGATATTCTTAGTGATAATAAGAAGATCGGGGTATGGGGCCAATCATTTGGAGGAGCAACTGTAGGAATTTATAGTGGATCAGATCATGCAAATCAAAATATTGATTTTGCAATTTTGGATTCCCCGGTTAGCAATATGAGTTATATGATTTCTAGAGAATTAGAAGAGATGAATATGGGAATACCGATAAATTATATGATGCTTTTAGGAAATATTTTTACTAAATTTCACTTGGGTTTTTCTTATGAAGATGCTAATGTTTGTAATCATATAGTAAATACAAGAGTCCCAGTTTTACTTATCCATAGTAAAACCGATCAAATAACCCCATATTTTATGGGGGAGGATATTTATAATTCAGTTAAACATGATAATAAGTACATGTTTTCTGTAGAAGATAGTGAGCATGTAAAAATATCTATCGACTATCCTGAGGAATATGAAAAAAATATAATTAAATTTATAACTGCACAATAGATTATTTTGCATCTATTGTGTTTCGGCAAGGGCAATCGTCCTAAACCTATCAACTTCGTAAACCTGTGGGACGTTAGGAAATATCGAAAATTTATTAGGGAGGTTTAAATTATGAGTAAGTATAGAGTGACGAAGAATAGAAAAGGTGAGTTCGAAAATCCAATTACAGTGCATAAAAATGAGCAAGTTGTTTGTATCGAGGAATCTAATGAAGACGAAGACTGGGCAGGTTGGATACTATGTAAAACAGAGAATGAGCAAGGCTGGATCCCCTATCAAATTATTAAAAGAAAAGGTGAACTAGGAATTATATTGGAAGATTATTGTGCAACTGAGTTTAATCTTAAGGTTGACGAAATTCTAGTTATGGAGAAAGAATTAAATGGCTGGATTTGGTGCTATAAAGAGAGTGATCCTAACATTAAAGCATGGGCTCCGTTAAATCATATAGAAATACTTGAATAGATTAAAGGAAAAATGAAAAGAGGCTAATACTTTGAAATTTACGAGAAACAATAATTAAAAATAAAGAAAGATTTTTAAAAGTTTTAAATTTTGAAAGGATGATTTCATATGTTTACTAGAAGAAATATCTTCTTATCGATAATTACTTTTTTATTATTAATTATATTGATTGGATGTAATTTTGACATAAAAGTTGAATATTTAATCAACAAGAATGATTTAGAAATTGAATTCTCAGGATATGTTATTACTGAAACAGAAACTATTGATTACATTAAATTTGATTGGGGAGATAAAACAAATAGTACATATATAGAAACAGGTTTTGATAATATAAGAGAGAAACATAAGTATAATGAGGAAGGAACATATTGTGTAAGAATAGAAATAAAGACTATAAGTGGGAAGATTTACAGAACTTCTATAGAAGTAATAGTAACAAAAGAAAACAAGAAAAAATCATTTGAACAAGGAGTAAAATTTTTAACTTAGATTCTTAGTATTTCTATACTTTATCAATGATTATCATTTAAGGGGTGTAAAATGAATATTTTAAAAAAGTATTTCATAAAGGTTTTAGTAGGTATTTGCTTTATTTTTTTTACTATAAGTATGATAGCTATTTTTGATATATTACAAAGAGTGTATAGATTATCAGTAATTCAAGATATTCTTTTTACAATCTTTATATTTGTAATTTATTATATTATATTAAGTTATCTAATTAATAATCTAAATAGTATTAAAGTATTTATTGCTTTGTTTATTCAATTAGTAGCACCAATAATTTTAGGGATATATATAATATTTAGAAAGTATATTTCTTTAACCACATATTTGCTTTTAATTGCCTTATTTCTAATTTCTATTCTCAGTTTATTTTATTTTTTTAATGTATTTAAAAACTTAAAACTAAATAACATTTTAATAAAACAAAAAAATCCAGAATTATATATAAAAGAAGTTGACAAATTAATACAAAATACTAAGGATAAAGCTTTTAAATATCGTTTGTATCTAAAAAAAGTTAGCGCATTATTAATACAAAGGAACTATAAAAAAAGTATTTATATCTTAGAAGAAATTGAAGTTGATATTTTGGGAACTTGGTTGAAATTTAATTATTATATTTATTGCTTAGAATGTTATCTTAATTTAGGTAACTCAGTGGGATTAAATAAAATATTGAATAAGTTTAAGAAATTTCAAATAAAGTCAAAGAAGCTTCAAGTTTATTATATTAATGCTCTACTATACTACTTAACTATAATGGAAAGAATTGATGAAGCCAAAGTGATATATAATCAAAATTCTTCTATACTCTATAGTAATTCAATAAAAGGTATAAGGCCTGCAATAAATGATACCATTGCAACTTATAAATATTATTGTGGATATCTAGATGAAAGTAAGGAGATGTTTTTGCGACTTGATAATGAAACAGAAGATAATGTGAAAGTATTAGTTAATTACAATTACTTCTTAGGATTAATCTATTTAAAAGAAGGGAAAGAATTAGATGCAAAACTAAGATTTGAAAAAGTGCTAGAACTAGGTAAGGGAACTTATTTTTATAACAAAGTTATTGAAGAACATCATTTAAATTAAATTTGCTAAGTTCATCAACAAAAGTTGGCTCTAGATATAATATAAAAAGGATACAAAGTGAGCATACTGGTCAAGGATTACACCTTCAAGACTTTATTCTTATACTCACTGGCACTTTGTCCCATCTTCTGTCTGAATACCCTAGAGAAAGTGGCATAGGAATTGAAACCGACTTCATTAGCAATATCAATTATTTGTTTATCAGATGATATAAGTAGGGCACAGGAATGTTTAATACGTATGTCATTGATGAAACTATGGACATTTTCTCCAAAAAAATCTTTAAAAGTAGTGCTGAGATGTGAATCACTTACACCTACTTCTTTAGCCAGCCGTGATAAAGAAAGCTCTTCCATATAGTGATTGTGGATAAAAAAAATAAGTTCCCATAGATAGCTATCCTTGTTCTCTTTAGTTAGAGGATGTTTTTTTTCTATTCTACTTGTATTTTCTCTTCTCAGACGATCAAAGAGTATAAAAACTTCAATAACTTTTGTCTTGAACATTAAATCTGAATGATGATTATTTTTCTCTATCTCCATTAACATATCACTAAATATCTTCTCTATAACTTCTCCCTGAGCATCGCTAAACTTAGCATAAGAAGCTAAGTTCTGTCCTGATTCAAAGATCATCTCATTAAGCTCTTCGCTTAACTTGTTATGCCCAAAGAAACTTTCCATAGATAAATTACAGTTATATATTTTTAATGTATTATCTGGATCTGGTATCAGTTCATGAACCTGATAAGGTAATAATAGTGTAAAAACACCTTTCTCCAATTTATGTTCTTTACCATTAATTATTTCTTTTCCCTGGCCACTTATGATATAGGATAATTCAAGGAAGGTATGGCGGTGAGGAGGAAAGGGTTTATTAATTTTATTTAAGCTTAGTAAATATTCCTTATCTTTTTCGTTTTCTAATGGATATACTTTCATGACATCACTCTCTTTATTAAGTACTAATATTTTTGTATATCATATTTATGTTTAAAGATTGCACTATCTTATATTCTAACACATTCATGTAATATATTAAAACCAATCCACTAGAAAAGATTATAGGAAGTAAAAGATATTAAATCAGAAAAATTATAATACCTTGAATAAAAAATGATATGTTTTTAATTTATCTTTGTATTATAATTAAAATATAGATGAAGCGCATTAAAGTTCTCTTTTTTCTATTAATCATATCACTCATTAGCAAACATTAAATGAAAGAAAGGACAGGGTAAAATGCAGAAAATTACTTTGAACGGAAAATGGATTTTAGAAAAGTCAGTAGATTCAAAAAAATATCAAGCAAGTGTACCAGGATGTGTACATACCGACTTATTAGCAGCAGGAGAAATTGAAGAACCATTTTATAGAGATAATGAAAAAAATATTATGTGGATTGGTGAAAGTGACTGGGATTATAGCAGGGAATTTGAGATTACTGCTGATCTTTTGAAAAAAGATAAGGTATTATTAAAGTGCCATGGCCTTGATACTTTAGCGACTATTAGTATTAATGCTAAAGAATTAGCTAAAACAAAGAATATGTATAGAACATGGGAATTTGATATCAAAGATATTCTAAATGAGGGTAAAAATACTATTCAAGTTCACTTTGATGCTCCAATGCCCTATTTAAGGGCCAAAGAGGGAGAAGATTATCTGCCGGCTTGGAGTGTTGGGGATCATAGATTGAATGCTGGTAGTTGGATTAGAAAACAAGCAAGTAATTTTGGTTGGGATTGGGGACCGAAGATGGTAACTGCCGGTATATGGCGCGATATTGAAATATTAGCTTTTGATATTGCCAGAATTAAGGAAGTAGAAATTCTACAAGATCATTCTAAAGATAATATAGTTAAATTAGACATAAATGTAAATCTAGACTCTTTTTCTGAAGAGGAGAGGGAGGTAAAAGTACTACTGGAATTTGAAGGTGAAATCCTGATGGAGGCCAGAGGTACTACTTTAGATAATAACTTTACTATGGATTATGAGATAGAGAATCCTAAGCTATGGTGGCCAAATGGTATGGGTGAACAGCCTTTATATAATATTAATATATATTTATTGGATAAGTTTCATAATATTATAGATCAAAATAAAAAAAGTATTGGTTTAAGAACGCTTAATCTAGTATTGGAAGATGATGAATGGGGACAATCCTTTAAGTTTGCAATAAATTCTGTGCCTTTCTTTGCTAAAGGTGCCAACTGGATACCTGCAGATACTTTTGTAGCTAGATTGGAAAGAAAAGATTATCGTAGATTATTAGAAGATACTGCAGCAGCCAATATGAATATGATACGTGTTTGGGGTGGAGGTATTTATGAAGATGATGCTTTATATGAAATAGCTGATGAATTAGGAATTTGTATCTGGCAGGACTTTATGTTTGCTTGTGGTACTTATCCCAGTTATGATGTAGAATTTATGGAAAATGTCCGTGTTGAAGCAGAGCAAAATGTAAAGAGAATTCGTCATCATGCCTGTCTTGCTCTCTGGTGTGGAAATAATGAGATTGAGCAGGGCATTGCAGCAGATGAGTGGGATAAGGAAAATGTCAAGATGAGCTGGGAAGACTATAAAAAATTGTTTGATCAGCTTTTGCCTGAAATTGTTAAAAAATATTCTCCACAAACAGATTATTGGCCAGCTAGTCCTCATAGTCCTAAAGGAGATCGTAACGACCACTATAATCCTAAATGGGGTGATGTTCACGTCTGGGATGTTTGGCATGGCAAGAAACCATTTGAATGGTATCGTAATTGTGAGCATCGCTTTAATAGTGAATTTGGTTTTCAATCCTTCCCTGAACCCAAAACGGTATATAGTTTTACTGAAGAAAAGGATAGAAATATTACAAGCTATGTTATGGAAGAGCATCAAAGAAGTGGTATAGGCAATACCACCATTATGCAATACATGCTGGAATGGTTTAGACTACCTGACTCTTTCGAAAATGTCATCTGGGCCAGTCAGATTTTACAGGGCTTGGGGATAAAATATGCAGTGGAACATTGGCGTAGGGGGATGCCTAGAGGTATGGGTACACTTTACTGGCAGTTGAATGATTGTTGGCCTGTTGCTAGCTGGTCTTCTATTGATTATTATGGTCGTTGGAAAGCCTTGCATTACATGGCCAAAAAGTTCTATGCTCCTTTATTGATCTCTGGTGTTGAAGATGATGAGAACTGTACAGTTGACTTACATGTTACTAGCGATAAGCTTGAAAATTTAGAGGCTGAGATAGTCTGGAAATTAACTAATGTTGAAGGTAAAGAAATAAGTAATGCTAGTATTAAAACAGAAATTAAAGCACAGGCTAATACAGTTGTTGATACCCTGGAATTAGAAAAATACGTTAAGGAATATGGAAAAAGAGACTTAATGCTCTGGCTGGAACTAAAAGTTGATGAGCAAGTAGTAGCTGATAATTTTGTAAGCTTTGCTAAACCTAAACATATGGATCTGCAAGCAGCAAAAATAAATTATAAGATAGAAGAACTCGGAGACAATAAATATCAAGTGGAGTTTTCGGCAGATAAGGCTGCTCTTTGGGTCTGGTTAGAACTTGAAAATATTGATGCTAGCTATAGTGACAATTTCTTCCATCTCTATCCAGGTAGAAAAGTAAAGGTTCTTATAAAAACAAGTGAAAAACTTAAGAGAAAGAATTTAAAAAACAAAGTAATGATTCGTTCTTTGTTTGATACCTATAAATAGACATAATATAAAATTGGAGGAATAAAAAATGCAATATACTGAATTTGGAAACACAGGAATTAAAGTATCTAAATTAGGCTTTGGAGCTATGAGGTTACCTATGGTGGAGATAGATGGTAAAAAAGATGTTGATTATGACAAAGCAACAGAAATGATCCATAGAGCTTTTGAACTTGGTGTCAACTATATTGATACAGCTCCATATTATTGTGAGAAGAAAAGTGAAACAGCTGTAGGTAGGGCTTTAAAGGGATGGAGAGACAAAGTTTATCTATCCACTAAAAATCCTATTGAAAATAAATCTGGTTCTGACTGGAGAAAAAGGCTGGAGAATTCTCTGAATCAATTAGATACAGATTATATTGATTTCTATCATATGTGGGGAATTAATTGGCAGGCATATCAGGATAATATTGATGTTCCTGATGGTCCAATTGAGGCTGCTTTTAAGGCAAAAGAAGAAGGTCTAATTAAACATATTTCTTTTTCCTTCCATGATGACGCTGAAAATTTGTTTAAGATAATAGATACAGGTCATTTTGAAACAATGTTAGTACAATATAATTTGCTAGATAGGAGTAATGAAGAAGGGATCGCCTATGCTCAGGAAAAGGGGCTAGGGGTAGTAGTTATGGGACCTATTGGTGGTGGAAGATTAGGCGCACCTTCAACTAAATTGAGTAATTTAATGGATAAATCAAAAAGTACAGTTGAGACTGCCCTTAGATTTGTATTGGCAAATCCTAATATTAATATTGCACTTTCCGGGATGGAAAACATAGCTATGCTTGAAGAAAATGCCAGAGTTGCTTCTAATTCTGATCCTTTAAGTGAAGAGGAGTTGGCTAATGTTAGAGATATGCTTGAAGAAAATAAAAAGATGGCAGAACTTTATTGTACAGGCTGTGAATATTGTCTGCCCTGTCCACACAATGTAAAAATCCCTAAGGTATTTGAATTGATGAATTATCACAGGGTATATGGTTTAACAGATTACGCTAAAAACGAATTAAAAAAAATAATTGAAAATGATAAAGATGAATTTGGACCAGAAAAGTGTGTAGAGTGTGCTATTTGTGAAAGTAAATGTCCTCAAAATATTGAGATAATTAGACAGCTAAAAGAAACAGCTAAAGCATTATCTTAAAGGACAGTGAGGGCTGAACATGAATCAGCAGAGCTAATTTCCATATCACGATGCCAGAGTCTTGTTTGAGACTGTAAAGAGGCTGGACCAACTGCTGGGAGAGTATAACGAGATAGGTAGTGGGGGTATTAAAATGAAGAAATATGGTTTCAATTTTTTATGGATGTTTATTTGGGAGCAAGGAAGAGAAGCAAAGCCTGTAGATCATATGGCTTTAGACTTTTTGGCAGAACTGGAATTTGACTTTGTCAGGGTACCTACTGATTATAGATACTGGATTAAGAATTTCGAGTATTTTCAGCCAGATGAAAGAGTTTTTGAGAATATAGATTCATATTTGCAAGCTTGTCAGGATCGTAATATTCATATGTCTTTAAATATACATAGAGGACCTGGCTATTGTATAAACAGAAATGATATAGAGAAGCATAATTTGTGGACTGATAAAATAGCACAGGATGCTTTTGTCTATCAGTGGGAAATGTTCGCCAAAAGATATAAAGGGATTTCTTCAGAAGATTTAAGCTTTGATCTGCTAAATGAGCCACCTAATGTAGGGCAATATGATTTAAGCAGAGAAAATCATTCTAAACTTATGAAGAGAACTATACAAGCTATTAATAAGATAGATCCAGATAGGCAGATAGTTATAGATGGTCTGGGTGGAGGTAATATAGCCATACCTGAGCTAGCTGACCTTGATGTGGTTCACAGCGGTAGAGGCTACCAACCTATGGCAGTAAGTCATTATAAAGCAGCATGGACTGAAGGATGTCTGGATATACCAGAACCCATATATCCAGGAGTAAAGTGGTATGAACATATCTGGAACAAAGAGACTATAAGAAAATATTATCAACCCTGGTTGGAAGTACAGGAGATGGGTACTGATATTCATATTGGGGAATTTGGTTGTTATAATAAAACACCGAATGATGTAGCTTTACGATGGTTTAAAGATTTACTCGGTCTTTATCAAGAGTTTGGCTGGGGATATTCACTCTGGAATTTCAAAGGACCCTTTGGGATTATAGAACATGGTCGTCCTGGTGCTAAGTATGAAATGTATAAAGGTTACAAGGTGGATAGGGAATTATTAGAATTACTTTTAGAAAATAGAGTTAAAGATTAAATTCAAAAAAATGATACTTATATTTAGATGCTAAGCTATATCTATAGATATAAAATATATAATACAAGGAGGAATAAGAAATGGATAAAATGCAAAACAATGTTTTAGTTCAGGTAGGTGTGATAGTAGAGGATATTTATAAAACAGCTAAAAACTATGCTGAATTGTTTGATATGGATATTCCAGAAGTAATAATGACAGGAACCCTAGAAGAAGCAGAAACAGAATATCGAGGAAAAGCTACAGAAGCCAGAGCAAAGTTAGCCTTTTTTGATATGGGTTCATTGCAACTGGAATTAATTGAGCCTACAGAACATCCCAGTACCTGGCGTGAATTTCTAGATGAGCATGGACAGGGAATACATCATGTTGCTTTACAGATTAAAGGAATGAAAGAAACTATTAGTCTAATGGAAAGTAAGGGAATGGAATTAGTACAAAAAGGTGAGTATGAAGGTGGAAGATATGCCTATCTTGATGCAGTACCCCAATTAGGAATGATTGTTGAATTACTGGAAAATGACGATTGAGACATTACTTATATTTCAAGCTAGGTGGTGAGCTTAATTTATCAAAGTTCATAGATCCTATATTATGTCGCAAATTGCGTTTGAAATAAGTAAACGTTTATTGTAAAATAATACTAATAAATATATGTTAATCAATAGAATATAAATAATGATGCTAATATAGGAGGTGATATAATGAAATTAAAAATTATATTTATTCTTTTCTTATTTTGCTTTTCTTTAACATCATTTGGATTTGAATATGGGGCAGAATATTATATTAATGAAATTGACAAGCTTACAAATGAATTTATCTCAATAAATGACTTAAATATTGAACAATTAGATTTAAGTTTAGAAGACTCTAATAATAAAGAAATGTCCATTAATAGTATTAATGTATTTTCTTATCAAATGACTGATATTGAGAAAAGAAACTTAAGCTTAAGCGAAGGTTATGTATATAGGGTATATAATTATGAAAAGGATAATTGGAGCTTGGGATTAGATTTTAATTTTGATGACGAAGGAGATCATGAGACTACAACTTTGAGTTTAAGTATAACTTTAGATTAATATTTTTTGAAAAACATAATAATTAAGGTATATGCTTTAGTTCATATAATGGTATTGTAAGAGGAGGGGAGAAAACCTTCCTCTTTTATTTGTAGATATATAATTTCTACTTCCAAAGGTGGCACTCAAGTAGTTTACATATTTTTTTTATAACTACATTCAATATCGAATTATAAAGCTTTTTATCGAAAATTGCGCTTGATTAAACCTTATTTTATTTGTTATAATTTGTTTAAGTTTTAAATAAATTGTAGCAAATAATAGACTGCAAGGGGTTATTCCTTATGAGTAATAAAAATTCACTTACTTTTATAAATTCTGTTTCAATTATTTTAGTGTATTTTATAGCACAAATTATTAATGGAATATTTATTGGAATAATTGACGTACTATTTAACTTTAACATTTTTAATAATTTCTACTTATATTATTTCACTCATTTCTTAGTAATACTATTCACCTTTCGATATTATTTAAAAATCAGAAATAAGAAAATGAACCTTAAAAATCTACAAGGGTATATATTTGCGTGGGAAGGGTTGGAAAAAAGAGAAAATTATACAACAATTTTTATTCTTGCTTTTTTTGCTTTGGCTTTAAATACAAATCTAATAACTTATTTAAGTAATTTTATTAATTTTCCAACGGGTAATACGTTAACTAATTTAATGGAATATAGAACTCCAATAGAAGTGTTTATAATTTCCAATATATGGGCTCCTGTTATTGAAGAAATATTATTTAGAGGAATTATTCTTAAAGGATTGTTAAAGGAATATAAAGTAGTTTATGCAATTGTTTTTAGCTCAATATTGTTTGCGCTAGTCCATTTTTATCCACATCAGATTATAATTAGTTTTTTTGCTGGTTTAATACTGGGTTTTATTTATTATAAAACTGCCTCATTGTTAAGTGTAATTTTATTGCATGCGCTTTATAATACATATATAGATTTACTAGTTTTTTTAGAAAATCGTTTTTCTTTAGAAATTCTTACAATCTTACCTAATAAATTTTATATCTTTATAAGTTTAATTATAATTTTGTCTCTCTTATATGATTTATCAAAAAATAATAATTATAACTGGCAGAGTGAAGAAATTAAATATCTATTATAAATTTACTGGTTTTCCATCTTTTCCTATTTTTATTTAAAATGTTTAAAAAAGAAAACAGACTTAAGATAAGTAATTTACTGAAATCAAAAAAGGAGATATGCGAAAATGAATGAAAAAGAAGCTATTATATCGGTTAAAGACTTAAGAATGACTTATGATGGAGAAAAGGATGTCCTTAAGGGGATTAATTTCAAGGTATATTCAGGAGAAATAATTGGCTATATTGGGCCTAATGGTGCTGGTAAAAGTACAACTGTAAGGATTTTGCTTGGTATTATTAATAAATTTCAAGGAGAAGTTAGAGTATTTGGGCATGATGTATCTGCAGATGAAGTGAAGTATAAAAAAAGGGTAGGCTACTTGCCTGAAAGTGGAACCATATATGAGAACTTATATGCTAAAGATTATTTTGCCTTTTTATCAGGAATGTATGGCATGGAAGAATCTGAAATTGATCGCAAAGCAAGAAATCTTATGGCTATTTTTGGGATTGAAGATGTATATGAAAACCCTATTTCTTCCTATTCGAAAGGGATGAAACAAAAAGTACTTATAATAGCTACATTATTACATAATCCGGATCTTATTTTTCTGGATGAACCCCTCAGGGGTCTTGATGTATATAGTGTGCAAATTTTAAAAGAAATTTTAAGCAAGTTAGTAAAAGAGGGTAAGACTATCTTTTATTCTTCTCATATTATTGAGGTTGTAGAGAAAATGAGTAGTCGTATATTATTACTTAATAATGGACAGCTTATGGCAGATAAAAATGTGGAAGAACTGAAAAAAGAAAGTAAAGAGGGCACTCTTGAGGGTGTTTTTAATCAGATTACTGGATATAGAGATCATAAAAAACTTGCAAATGAATTTCTGGCTACAATTAGAGGGTGATTCTTATGAGAAATTTTAAGTATTTAAAGCTTATAGACAAATGTAAAAATACATTAATATTTAGAGGCATAGATTATCAACAATTTAGGCTATTATTAACTCTTAAGTTAACTAATTTGAGTGGTGGAAGTGAAGTAGAAAATTTGTATTGGAGATTATTAGGACTGGTACCAGGACTATTAATATCTTTAATTTTCTTTCTTTCTACTGATATTTTAACAAGAATGACTATAATCTGGGCAATAATAATTTACAGCATATTTATGAATATCATTTCGCATTATTCTTCGCTTTTGTTAGATGGCGATGAGAGAGAGTATATTTTATCACGACCTGTATCTAATAAAGAATATAGCCTTGTTCGTGTATTTCTTCTGATTTATTATATAAGTATGAATGCTGCAGGTTTGTCACTTTTTGTCTTTATGTTTGGCTTTTACACATATGGTTTTCTTTTTCCAATTATATTCTTTCTGGAATTATTATTAATATTACCATTAATAGTTGTTCTTGTTGTTATGACTTATACTTTTTTTCTAAAGTATTTTAATGTGGATAAGCTCTATGATATTATAAATGGACTTTCAACTATTCTGGGTTTCTTTTTTCCTCTTCTTTTTATGCTAATAGTGTACAATGTTATTGATTTGGGGGAGGAATTACTAAGAAGATATTTTTTAATATATATATTTCCTCCATCCTGGTTTGCAGCTCCATTTGAGATCTTTTTATATAATAAATACATAGAGCAATATTTCCTACTAAGCTTGATGGCTTTTATAATTCCAGTATTAATAATTATGATGTATTATAAATATTTTGCCCAAAGTTTTGATAAGAATATATTTTTCGCTGTTAAAAAAGAAAGCAGGGATAATATATTTGTAGGTATATGGAAAAGCATAAAGACTAAAATAAATTTATTAGTTCTGAGATTTATGAATTTTAACAAGAAAGAGAAGACATTATTTCAATTTAGTTTAAGTATGTTTTCTTCTGATGACTTATTAAAAATCCAATTATCTTCTATTTCATCTGTTGTAGTATTTTCTCTTATACCTGTATTTGGCTCTGCGGATTTTTCTAGTTTGGCTGCATTTTTTGATAATATAGAAGTTTATCATATGTATATTGGTGTATATTTAGGAGTATTTGCTTTTATGCTGCCTGATTGTTTTAAGGTATGTACTGCGACTCACTTTGATGCAGCATGGATTATAAAGACTTTACCATTAAAAAATAAAGATCTATATTATAAAGCTACTTTAAAAGCAGTCTTTTGGAGATTTTATACTGTAAATTTTCTAGTGATTTCTTTGGTCTGGTTGATATTGCTCCAGGAGATAATCATTGTTGATTTGCTAATAATTTTCTTTCACATAATATTAAGCTTTTCTGTTTTTGTTCGAATCTTTCATCCAGGGCTTCCTTTTTCAAGGGAGTTAGATGCTGGTGAAGTAGTTAACTTACGACATTCATTTTTAATGTTTGTAGTAGGTGTTATCCTTGGAGCCATTCATCTTGGGCTATACCGTTACATACATTTTTCTTTTCATTTGATATATATACTTTTGCTATATTTTCTTATTAAGTTGATATGGAAACAGGATTTTGGGACAAATAATCTAGATCTTAAATAAAGCTGAAGATGATTAAATTAGAATTATATATCAATACTAGTTAAAACATGTAGTTTAAAAAAAATATTACAGAGAAAAGCCCTTTCTAAATTGGAAGGGTTTTTCTATATGTAGACACAATATGTACCCGAGAGATAATTACTATAAAGAGTTTATAGCTTTTCTCCTCAAAACTTTTCTTTTAAAATACTACTTTAATATTTATATTAATGTAAAGATTAGTAATACTACATAAATGGAACCTATGAAAATAATTATGGAGGAAAAGAGGGGAAAGTAATTATGTTTTGGGAATCACAAGGGTCTTTACTATACTATCAATGGATTATAAGGGCTGTAATAATGTTTTTGTTCTTAATGTTAATGTCTAAAATTATGGGGCAGAGACAGGTTGGAAGACTAACCTTATTAGACTTTATCATAGGTATTACAATTGGAAGTATTGCAGCAGGTGCATTAAATAATTCCATGGTTAATCTATTTAGTGCATTAATTAGTATAGCTACTTTTATTTTGCTATACCTAATAATTACTTACATTTCTTTAAAGAATGCTAAAATCAGTAGAATTTTGCAGGAAGAACCTATAATTCTTATAAAAAACGGAAAACTCTGCAAAAAGACTATGTTTAAATGTAAAATAAATTTAGATGATCTACTGATGGAATTAAGAATAAGAAAGTATCCATATCTTTCAGATGTTGAGTATGCTATATTAGAACCTAATGGTAAAATAAGTGTAATTCCAAAATCCCAGGCTCGTCCTGTAAAAACAAGGGATTTAAATTTAGATACTGCATATGAAGGGTATCCGGTGATTTTAATTGAAGATGGTAATATTTTAGAAGATAATTTAAGAGAAAACAATCTGGATAATAAGTGGTTAAGGAATGAATTGTTGAAACAGGGCATTGAGGATGAAAATAACGTAGCGGCAGCTATGTTAGATACACAAGGAAGATTATTTGTTAGTAAAGAGGAATGTTTGAACAATAATGATTAGTAAAATAGTAAAATAATATAAAACTCCATCAAATTTTAAGAAAAAAGGTATTATATCAGAAAAAAGAACAATACTAAAAGTAAATAAAACTATATTAATATAAGGTCTAGATGATGAATAAGATGGAGGTTTAGATATGACAAAAAAAGTAATGAAAACAATGGATGGTAATGAAGCTGCTGCATATGTATCTTATGCTTTTACAGATGTAGCTGCTATCTATCCAATTACACCATCTTCTCCAATGGCTGAATTGGTTGACTTGTGGTCAGCTCAGGGGAAGAAAAATCTATTTGGTCAGCAGGTAAGAGTTACAGAATTACAATCTGAAGCTGGTGCAGCTGGAACCGTTCATGGTTCACTACAGGGAGGAGCACTTACTACTACTTACACAGCTTCCCAGGGTTTATTATTAATGATTCCCAACATGCACAAGATGGCTGGAGAATTTTTGCCTGGCGTATTCCATGTAAGTGCCAGGGTAGTTGCTACTCATGCTCTTTCAATCTTTGGTGAACATTCAGATGTAATGTCCACTAGACAGACAGGCTTTGGTATACTATCTTCAAGTAGTGTACAGGAAGTAATGGATTTAGGTGGAATAGCACATTTGGCTGCAATTAAGTCAAGGGTACCTTTTCTTCATTTCTTTGATGGTTTTAGAACATCACATGAGATAAACAAGGTAGAAGTAATGGATTATCAGGACTTTGATAAACTACTTGATTATGAGGCGATACAGGCTTTCAGGGATAGGTCCTTAAATCCAGATAGACCAGTACTTCGTGGAACTGCTCAAAATCCTGATATCTATTTTCAACAAAGGGAATCAGGAAATCATTTTTATACAGATTTACCTGATTTGGTTAATGAATATATGCAGGAGATTACTAAGCTAACTGGAAGAGAGTATCATCCTTTTGTATATCATGGAGCAGAAGATGCCGAGCATATCATTGTAGCTATGGCGTCTGGCTGTAATGTAGTTGAGGAAGTCGTAGATTATTTAGTAGCTAAAGGTGAAAAGGTGGGTATGATTAAGGTTCACCTATATAGACCTTTCTCTGAAAAATATTTCTTCAATGTTTTACCTGATACAGTTAAGAAAATATCTGTATTGGATAGGACTAAAGAACCTGGTGCAGTAGGAGAGCCTCTATATCAGGATGTACAAAGTATCTTCTATGGTAAAGAAAAACAACCTATTATTGTAGGAGGAAGGTATGGTATTGGACAGAAAGATGTTCGACCATCACAAATTCTATCAGTTTTTAACAATCTAAAAAGTGAAAGCCCTAAAAATCAGTTTACAGTAGGAATAGTTGACGATGTGACAAATACATCTTTACCTGAAGATGATGTAGTAGATACATCTCCTGAAGGAACAATTAGTTGTCGTTTATGGGGTTTAGGTTCTGACGGTACTGTTGGAGCTAACAAAATGGCTATTAAGATAATTGGTGATAAGACAGACTTATATGCCCAGGGATACTTTGCCTATGATAGTAAAAAATCCGGGGGTACTACAATTTCACATCTAAGATTTGGAGACAAGCCAATAAAGTCTTCATATCTAGTCTATGATGCTGATTATGTAGCCTGTCATAATAAGTCATATGTCTATCATTATGATCTGTTAAAAGGGCTAAAAGAAAATGGCACCTTTGTTCTCAATTGTCCCTGGAAAGAAAACGAACTAGAAGAAAAATTACCGGCTTCAATTAAAAGATATCTGGCAGAAAAGAATATTAACTTTTATGTAATAGATGCTCTTGATGTGGCAGAGGAAGTAGGGCTGGGTAATAGGATTAATATGATAATGCAAACAGTTTTCTTTAAATTAACTGAAGTTGTTCCTATTGATGATGCTATTGCCTATCTTAAAGAGTTTATAGAAAAGACCTATGGTAAAAAAGGTCAGAAAATTGTAGATATGAATAATTCTGCTGTAGATATGTCTATAGAACGTTTGGATAAGGTAAATGTACCTGCTGAGTGGAAGAATGCTCAGGATGAAGATCTTCCAGAAAAAGATGTACCAGAATTTATTAAAGAGATTAAGACACCACAGGCTAAAAGAGAAGGTGACGAATTACCTGTTAGTGCATTTAAAGGTAGAGAAGATGGTACCTTCCCTATGGGGACAACTGCTTATGAAAAAAGAGGAATTGCTTTTATGGTACCGCAATGGCAGACAGAAAATTGTATTCAATGTAATCAATGTGCCTATATTTGTCCTCATGCAGTTATTCGTCCGTTTTTACTCAATGAAGATGAGAAGAGCAATGCACCTGATACCTTTGAAACAAAAGAAGCTACAGGTATAGAAGGTCATCATTATAGAATACAGGTAAGCACTATGGACTGTACAGGTTGTGCTAACTGTGCGGATATCTGCCCGGCCAAAGATAAGGCCCTGGTAATGGTAAATGCAGAAGAGGAAACACCAAGACAGTTGGAAAACTGGGAGTATGCAGCTAATCAGGTGACTTATAAAGATAATTTGGCGAAAAAAACTACTGTCAAAGGCAGCCAGTTTGCTAAACCATTATTGGAGTTCCACGGAGCCTGTCCTGGTTGTGGTGAGCCAGCCTATACAATATTAGCTACTCAATTGTTTGGTGATAGAATGTTGATTGCTAATGCTACAGGTTGTTCTTCTATCTGGGGTGGTAGCGAAACTTCTGTTCCTTTTACTACCAATGAACAGGGCAGAGGGCCAGCATGGGCTAACTCTCTATTTGAAGACAATGCCGAGTTCGGTTTTGGTATGCATCTAGGTATTAGTCAAATTAGAAATCGCCTGAAAGGCTTAATGGAAGAAGGTATAGAATCAGATTTAGATCAAGACTGTAAGAATGCCTTTGAAGAATGGATAAGTACAATGAATAATGGTGAACAGTCTAAAGAGGCATCGGCAAAATTGTTGTCTCTAATCCAGCAAGATAAATATCAGGGTAATAAAATCATTGATGATATAATTAGAAATAAAGACTTCCTAATTAAAAAGTCTCAATGGATTATAGGTGGAGATGGCTGGGCTTATGATATTGGATATGGCGGTTTAGATCATGTTTTAGCCTCAGGTGAAGATGTCAATGTATTGGTCTATGATACAGAGATATATTCTAATACTGGTGGACAGTCATCTAAAGCTACCCCAACAGCAGCGGCAGCTAAATTTGCTGCTTCTGGTAAGAGGACAAAGAAAAAAGATCTTGGTATGATGGCTATGAGCTATGGATATGTATATGTAGCCCAAATAGCAATGGGAGCTAATATGAATCAAACTATTAAGGCTATCCTGGAAGCAGAGCAATATGATGGACCTTCTTTGATTATTGCCTATAGCCCCTGTGTGAGTCATGGTATAAAAACAGGTATGGGTACTTCTGTAGCTCAGGAGAAAAAGGCAGTTGAAAGTGGTTTCTGGCATCTTTATAGATACAATCCACTTCTGAAAGAAGAAGGAAAAAATCCATTTATTATGGATTCTAAAGAACCTAAAGGTACTGTTAGAGAATTCATGATGTCTGAAATTCGCTTTACTCAAGTACAAAACACCTTCCCTGAAATTGCTGAAGAGCTATTTACAAAAGCAGAGAAGGATGCTAGAGAAAGATATGAAACATATAAGCGTTTAGCAGAAATGGAGTATTAGAGAAATATTAAATATAATTAAAAAATAGATAGCGGTTATTAAACCGCTATCTATTTTTCATAACAGACACTTTTAAAGGCTACTTTTCGTTGTCATCCACATATTCTTTGGCATCTTCTACTCCTTGGAATGGCGGGTCAAAGACTCTTGCCTGACCCTCTAAGTTTTCAATGTTTGCCCAGGCAGCAGTTTGGTGGTTTTCAACAGGTGTTTCCATTCTGTTTTCCTTATTTTGATTATTTTTCTTATCCAAAAAACCCCTCCTTTGAGTGCTGTTTGTATATATTATTCCCAAAATTCTATATTTCTTGCTCGCATTATTTTCCTTTATATTAATTGAATATCTCTTAATACTGAATTTTTACTTTCTAGCTTTTTTATAGGATGAAATATGAAAATATTAATTTTTATAATTTTACTCTTGTTTTTATTTGTTTTTTAATATAAACTATATATGAACATATGAATAAGTATTCACATATAAATAATATACAAAGTAAGAGTAAATAATAGTATATTATATGTATTAAAAAGGGGGGGATATGGTGTCAGTAGTGAGTAAGGAAGTAGCTAAACTTGAATTATATCTTGAGGGTTTAGGCTGTTCTAATTGTGCAAGAAAAATTGAAAAAGAATTAAATAACTTATCATATATTGAGGAGGCTGAGCTAAATTTTGTTTTGAGCAGGCTTACTATACGTACTTATAGAAAAGAAAATATAATTAATGATATTCAATCAATAGTGGATAGGATTGAAAATGGAGTTATAGTGAAAAATAAAAGTGATTATCAAAATAATATTAATAATACTAATAATGCTATGGAATGCAAATATAATAATAATGAACAAGTAAATAGAAAAAGAAAAACCTATCCTGAAGAAGAAATTGAGAAGAATGAATTATCTTTTACAAATGGTAATAAAACAGAAAGTAAGTACAAAGATCTAATCTATATGTTTTTAATAAAAAAATGGCGTCTTTTTTGGGGAAGCTCTATATTTATAATCTCTATTTTATTATTTGAGTTTAATATATTAGCGTTTCATTTCCCACCTAGTCTCAAAGTACTGATGTACTTCATTGCATATTTAATAATTGGCGGGCCAGTAGTCTTTCTGTCAATTAAAAATATAAGGCGTGGGCAGATTTTTGACGAAAATTTTCTGATGTCTATTGCTACTTTTGGTGCTTTTGCTATAAATGAATATCCAGAAGCTGTTGCTGTAATGCTTTTTTATATGATAGGCCAGGAGTTTGAAAATAGAGCAGTAGGTGAATCTCGTCGATCTATTAGGGCATTGATGGATATTAAGGCTGAATATGCTAATTTGAAAGATGGAGATAATATTATTCAGCTCTCTCCAGAAACTATCCGTATTGGTCAAGATATAATTGTTAAGCCAGGTGAAAGAGTTCCTCTTGATGGCAAAGTAATTGAAGGAGAAGCTATGTTGGATACTTCTGCCTTAACCGGGGAATCTAAACCTAGGAAAGTAGTGAATGGAGATGAAGTTCTTAGTGGTATGATCAGCAAAGATGGGCTTTTGACTATTGAGGTGGAAAAAGAGTTTAAAGAATCTACTGTGAATCGTATCTTGAACTTAGTGGAAAACGCTAGTGCTAGAAAGGCAAAAACTGAAAAATTCATTAGTAAATTTGCCAGTTATTATACACCTGTAGTAGTATTTCTAGCTTTAGCTTTAGCAACATTACCCCCATTACTTATTAGTGATGGGAACTTTTCAGAATGGATTTATAGGGCTCTTATATTTTTGGTAATCTCATGTCCTTGTGCTCTTGTTGTATCTATACCTTTAGGATTTTTTGGAGGCATAGGTAGAGCATCAAGAGAAGGTGTCTTAATAAAAGGTGGTAATTATTTAGAGGCTTTGAATAAAATAGAGACTCTTGTTTTTGATAAAACTGGTACTTTAACTAAAGGTGTTTTTCAAGTTGATAAAGTTCTAGCCTTCAATAACTTTAGAGAAGAAGAGCTTCTTGAATTTGCAGCCTATGCAGAGGAAAATTCTAATCATCCTATATCAAAATCTATTAAAGAGGCATATTCAGGAGAAGTGAAAAGAGATAGAATCAAATCATTCCAGGAAATTTCTGGCCAGGGACTTAAAATAACTCTTGATGATAAAGAAATATTACTTGGTAATAAAAAATTAATGAATAAATATAATATTGATTTTAAAACTCAGAATGAAGAAAACAATAGAGAATCAGAAATAGATAATAAGAAGCTAAGTAGATTAAGTGGGACTATCGTTTATCTGGCTGTAGATAATGTATTGGCTGGCTATATTAATATTAGTGATGTTTTGAAAGAAGACACAGTTGCGACAATAAAAGAGTTAAAGAAATTAGGCATCAAAAATATGGTGATGCTCTCAGGTGATCGAAAAGAAACAGTAGAAAAAATCGCTGATATAATTGGGATGAATGATTATCATGCTGAATTATTACCAGCTGATAAAGTTGATAAAGTAGAAGAATTGCTATATAAATCTAGACAGGGTTATTTAGCCTTTGTAGGAGACGGTATCAATGATGCCCCAGTACTAGCCAGGGCAGATCTTGGAATTGCCATGGGTGGATTAGGCTCAGATGCTGCAATTGAGGCAGCAGATGTAGTTCTAATGACTGATGAACCATCAAAGATAGTAGATGCAATCAAAACAGCTAGAATTACACGTAAGATTGTCTGGCAGAATATTGTTATTGCTTTTGCTGTTAAAGGATTATTTTTAATCCTTGGGGCTTTAGGAGTTGCTTCCTTATGGGAGGCAGTATTCGCAGACGTTGGTGTTGCATTGATAGCAGTAATTAATGCGATGAGAATTGCTAAGTAAAAGTAGCTACAGAAATATAATCGCCTTACACTGAGTCAATTAAACAAATATACATTAGAAATTTAACTGGAGGTATAGTATAATGGGAAAAGTAAATCTCAAATCATCAGTCTGTGATGTTTGCGAAATATTTAAACCAAATAACGAATTGATAGAAATTATGAAGAAAAATACCCTTGAGGAAGAAATAGTTCTAGATTTAGCAGAGATTTTTAAAACTATTGGTGATCCAACTAGAATTAAAATATTATATGCTTTAAAAGAACAAGAACTATGTGTATGCGATTTGTCTGAATTACTAGAAATGAGTTCTTCAGCAATATCACATCAATTAAGGGTATTAAGAACTAATAAACTAGTTAAATATAGGAAAGAAGGTCGAATAGTATATTATTCACTTGATGATGATCATGTTCTTTGTTTATTTAGCCAGGGTTTACAACATGTAATGGAGAAATAGAAAGATGGTGATATAATGGGTGATTGTAATGGATGTAATTGTTCTGCTGGTCATGAACATCATTGTCCTAAAAAAGAAAATAATTATTTAATTCAATATAATTTAGAATTAAATGAAGAAAAAAGCGATGAGTGGATTAAAAAGATTCAATCCAGCTTAATTGAAATTCAAGGAGTAGAAACCATAGATATTGAAGAATCTATACTTAAAATATTTTATGATGATATGTTGATTTCCCCTGATATGATTGAAAATAAACTTAAAGAATTACTATAAAGATATAAAGAATTACTATAGATTCTTATTTGCTAATAAGATTCAATCTTGGTATAATTGACAGGGTTATCTAAAGCCTATAGTGAGGTGATTAGGATATATATAAGATTTCGAAATATTACAGAAAGACTATATTTTATTCCAGCTTATTACGGTTTGCTGGCAACAGCTTTGTCTTTATTTTTAGTTTTTCTTGATAATAATTACGTTGAAATTTTGCAAAAATATATCCCGGCTAATTTTTTTACCTCAGTAGATATAGCAAAAATTATTTTATCAACCCTGGCGGGTTCTCTATTTGCTATGATTACTGTATCTTTTTCAACAATAATGGTTGTTTTAACAATGTATTCATCCCAATTTTCACCAAGGACTATGCAGGATTTTTTAAATAGTAAGGTTACTTTAAAAGTTTTAGGTATTTTTTTTGCTGCTTTTATATACTCTATTTTAACATTGCTTTTTTTAGATGATCAAAGTGGAGGAGACAGGCAAGTATTTACCTCAGTGATTGGGGTTTTTATTGCTATAATTTGCCTTGCATATTTTGTTTATTTTATACATCATGTGGCTAGTTCAGTTCAGGTAAATATACTTATAAAAAAATTGAGAGATGAAATTATTGAAATAGTCGATAGAATTGAAGAAGAAACTGAAAAGGATGAGCAAGTTCAAAATGATCCGCCAGAACATATGGAGCAAATGCTTTCAGAGGAGCCATATTATATTTACTCTAATCAGAGAGGTTTCATTCAAAGTCTAGATCTTAAGAAGTTGTCGGATATTGCAGTGGAAAATAATCTTGTTATAAAGGCAGAAAAAATGATAGGTGACTATGTAACTGAAAATAGTAAGTTATTATCAATAAGACCTCAAGAACCTTTTAAATTTTTACTTAATAATGATTTAGATTTAGAGCAAAAATCTATGAAAGAGCTTAAAAAAGATGCAAAAGAGATAATCATGGAAAAAAATTGTGATAGTTTTAATGTAAAAAATGGTCAAAAAAAGATTGATAAAATTAGCCCTGAACAATTTTTAAAATATATTGTAATTGGTAATGAAAGAAGCAAAAAAAATGACATGGAATTTGGTATATTAAAATTAACAGAAGTTGCCCTTAAAGCAATTTCCCCTGGCATAAATGATCCTAATACTGCAATCTTTTGTATAAATCAACTAGGATGGGTTTTATCCAGAATTGCTGTATCAAATATTGAAAGTACTTATCATTATGATCCAAATGGGCAGTTAAAATTAATAATTGAAGATATTAGCTTTCAGGAATTATTATATAAGACCTTTTTTCAAATATGTCATTATGGTAGAGAAGATGTATCTGTTTTAGGTGCTATATTGGATGCTCTTTTAATTATAGCTGAAGGCAGTCCTGACGATGTACAAGAAATATTATGGATTTTTAGTCATTATGTTTTAGAAGCATTTGATATTAGCTTATTACAATTAGAAGACAAAAAATTTTTAAATTATAAACTGGGCAGATTAGCTGCTGAGACTGGAAAGAGTAAAGATTATGAGTTTTTCCAAATTAATGAAGAATAGAAAAGATTCATGAAAAATAGAAACTTATTAATTTCATATCAAGGATGAGAAAGCTTTCTATATATTTTTCTAATATAAGATAATATAATATAATAAATACTCAAGGAGTGATATCATGGAAGTAAGAGATAAAATTACTAAAGAATTAGAAGTAAAATATGAAAATCTAAAAGAAAACCTAAGGGAAAAGGGAGAATTGGTAGTAGCCTTTTCTGGTGGAGTTGATAGTACTTTTCTTGTAAAAGTAGCATATGATGTATTGGGAGAAGAAAATGTACTCGCCGTTACATCTAGATCAGAAACCTATCCTAAGAAGCAATTAGAAGAAGCTAAAGAACTGGCACAAAATATAGGCGTTAAACATATTATTACTTATACATCTGAGTTAGAAAATGAGAGGTTTGCACAAAATGACAAACTTAGGTGTTATTATTGTAAATTCGAACTTTTTTCTGAGGTATTGAGAATAGCTGAAGATGAAGGGTTCAAATATGTTGCAGATGGTTCTAATTATGATGATCACTTACATGATTATAGACCAGGAATGAAAGCAGCTTCTGAGTTACATGTTTCTAGTCCTTTAAAAGAAGCTGAATTTACTAAAGATGATATAAGAGTTATATCAAAAAAATTAGGATTAGCTACCTGGAAAAAGGCAGCATTCGCTTGTCTCTCATCACGTTTCCCATACGGAGATGAAATTAAGGTAGAGAGCTTAACAATGGTAGATAAGGCTGAAGAATTCCTACAGCAATATAATTTTAGTCAATTAAGAGTAAGGCATCATGATGAAAATACTGCACGGATTGAGATCCTTCCAGAAGACATGGTATTATTATTAGAAAAAAGAGAAGAGATTGTGAATTATTTAAAAGGAATTGGATATATATATGTAACGATGGATATTGAAGGCTATAGAACTGGCAGTATGAATGAGGTATTAGATGTGTAAGATTAAAAATACTTATAAAGCTTTTACAGTTTCTATTTGTATTGTCCTTAAAATATTTTAAGCTCTATTATTAAAAAGTGAAATATATTTTGATTTTCTTAAAGTATTTACAATTATTTGTAATCATTTTCCTCCTTCTATCATAATATAAATGGTGTGTACTAATTTAAGTGATTCAATCTAGAAGAATTTTAGTACTACTGCTTATAATAATTAAAGGGGGAATTTTTTATTATGTACAAAAAAGAAATTGTAGCACTATTACTAGCTGGAGGTCAGGGGACGCGCCTGGATCCATTGACAAGGAATATAAGCAAACCTGCATTACCATTTGGAGGAGAAAATCGAATAATTGACTTCACTTTAAGTAATTGTATAAATTCTGGTATTGATACAATAGGGGTTTTAGTACAATATAAACCATTTATATTAAATTCTCATCTTAAACAAAGTTATATCACAAAAGTAGATAATGGTGGAGGTATTACTGTCCTTCCTCCGTATTCTAGTTCTAATGGAATGTCATGGTATAAAGGTACAGCACATGCAGTTTATCAAAATTTTGAGTTTTTAAATCATTATAACCCAGAGGATGTTATTATATTATCAGGTGATCATATTTATAAAATGGACTATTCTAAAATGATAAATTTTCATAAGAAAAGAGATGCTGATATAACTATTGGTGTGGTGCAGGTGCCAATGAGTGAAGCTTCACGCTTTGGAATATTAAATACAGACAATAAAAATAAAATAATTGAATTTGAAGAAAAACCGAAGAATCCTAGAAGCGATTTTGCATCTATGGGCATATATGTTTGCAAATTAGGTATTTTAAAGAAGTATTTATCTGATCATGAAGAGTCTTCAGATTTCGGAAAACATATATTGCCTGCCATGTTAAGGGATAACTTAACACTATATGCTTATAAGTATAGTGGTTATTGGAGAGATATTGGAATTATAGATACTTACTGGGAAGCCCATATGGACCTACTAAAGAAAGAAAGAAGCGATTTGTTATATGATAAAAACTGGCCTATTTATTCAGCTAATACAAATATAGTACTGCCACAATATATTTCTAAGCAGGCTATAATAAAAAATAGTTTAATTTCAAGTGGGGCATCTATTCATGGTACTATAAATAATTCTGTAATTTTCAACAATACATATATATCTAGTGGCGCTCAAATAAAGAACTCTATTATACTTCCTGGAGTAGAAGTGGGTAAAAATACTCTTATTGAAAAATCAATTATTAGCAATGATAATATTATTGGTGACAACTGTAAAATTGGTGTATATAAAAGTGGAAAGAAGAACGAAGTAACTGTTTTAGGAGAAAATTGTAATATCCTTGATGGAACTATAATTAGTAATGGAAGGCGTATTAATGATGCAGAGAATTATTATTCTGAAGATGAAGCAAATTATGCATAGATAATAAAGTATTTAAAAGAAATATCAGCATAGGGTAAAATAAAATGTCGTTGTAGTAAAAGACGACATTTTATTATTTCCTTTAATAATCATATTTTTTTTCTAAAATATAGGCAACAATTCCTATAACAAGACCATAAGTAATTGAAGCAATAAAATTAGTTATTGCTGTTTCCATAGAAATTTCTTTAAGACCTTCTACAGCAAATAATATAGTAATTGAATAGATAGAAAACCAGGAGCCAATACCAAAAATTATAGACTTGAACCAGTAATTTTGATGTCCCACTAGTTTTATAAAATACATATATATTTGAGCAAGTAATCCTGAAAAAACAATATAGCCAATATAAGCAACAATTTCTTCTCCTAAAGAGTCAGGTATATGTCCTAATATCATAACACCTGAAAAATCTACAAAACGCATATTCCCTAAATTAATTATACTTACTAGTAAGAAGTTAACGAATTGGGAGACAATTGCTGCAATAGTTCCTGCAATAAAGCCTACAGTAAATCGATCTTTCATCATTATAAATCACCTCATAATAAAGAATAAGTTTTCGTATTCTAGTTTACTAGTATACCGTTGGGAAAAGAAATTATCCTGTAAATTATATAATTATAGAATCTTTTAAAAATGTTTTAAAAGACTTACGTATTTGACAAGCTTAGTTAATTAAGTTATAATAATAGTAACAGTAATCAATACTAAGAAATGGAGTGATACATATGAAACCGTGGAGATGTCAAATCTGTGGAGAAACGTATTTAGGGAAAGAAGCACCTGATCGTTGTCCTTATTGTGGTGCTGCAGGTAAGAATAAAGTATCACCTGCAGAATATATCGACTTTGGTGTAGTAGAAATGTCAGAGAAGAGTAGAAAAGACTTGGAGTATGCATTAGAATTAGAGATGAATAACACTGCTTTTTATAAAAAATGTGCTGCAAATGCAGAGAACCAGATAAATATGGCTATTTTTAAACGTCTAGCTAAACATGAAGGTGAACATGCAGAATTAATTGCAGATATGCTAGATATAGAGGAAGGAGATTTACCTGAAGTAGAAATTCCAGAAAATGATAAAGAACGCTTCGAATTAGCACACGAGCATGAGCAAAAAGCCATCAATTTTTATTTGGAAGTAGCTAGAACTGCTCCTGAAACTAGAGTTAGAGATGTCTTTGCTGCTTTATCTGATGTTGAATTAGAGCATTTGAATATGTCCAATATTTATAAGTAATAAGTATAAGTAAAATATATAAAATATGTATAAACTTATAATAAAGACTGTATTCTAAACCGACTGTTAATGGCAGTCGGTTTTCTATATGATTTTTTTAAAGGTTTTTTTCTTTTTTTGGGGAATATATATTTGAAGGAGTGATTGTTTTGAGTGAAAAATTATTTTTATTAGATGGTCACAGTTTAACACATAGAGCTTTTTATGCTTTGCCATTGTTACAAAATTCTGCTGGAGAGTATACAAATGCAGTATTTGGTTTTTCGAGAATGCTTTTTAAGTTAATTGAAGATGAAGAACCAGATTACATAATAGTGGCTTTTGATTTAAAGGCCCCAACCTTTCGTCATAAAGAATATAGTGAATATAAGGGTAATCGCAAAAAAATGCCTGATGAGTTAAGTCCCCAAATACCTTTGATTAAAGAATTTTTAAAAGGATTAAATATTCCTATCATTAGTAAAGAAGGCTTTGAAGCAGATGATCTTATAGGTACTCTTGCTAAAAAAGCTGAAAGTGAAGGTATGCAAGTTAGAATTGTAACAGGAGATAGAGATGCTCTACAACTAGTTTCGGAAAATATAAATATATTATATACCAGAAAAGGTATATCAGATATTGTCAGATACAATGTAGAAAAAGTAAAGGAAAAGTATCAATTAGAACCCTGGCAACTAGTGGATATGAAGGGTTTAATGGGTGATAGCTCAGATAATATTCCTGGTGTTCCTGGTATAGGTGAAAAGACAGCAATAAAACTATTAAAAGAATTTTCTTCATTAGAAAATGTACTTGATAATATAGAAAAGGTTTCTGGTAAAAAACGAAAAGAAAACCTGAGTGAATATTCCGAACAGGCACGATTGAGTAAAGTCCTTGGAGAAATAGTTATAGATGTACCTGTTGATATTGACTTTTCAGCCTGTGCTCTAGGAGAAGCTGATCATGATTCCTTGATACCATTATTGGAAAGACTTGAGTTTAATGCTTTATTAGATAAATATCGTGATAATGAAGAGCTTAATATCGAGGATGTATCTTTTCAAAAGCTTTCTAAGCAAGAAGAAATAGAAGATTTAATAGAAAATATTAAAAAGCAGGGAAAACTAGCATTTGATTTTTCCTTAGATAATTACAAATATCCTTTGCAGGCAAAAGTGAATAGTTTTCTAATTGCTTTAGATGAAACAAAGATATATAATATCGATTTTAGTAATGAGGTATTAGCCCAATTTAAAGATTTATTTGAAGATAAAAAAATAGAGAAATATATATTACATGCTAAAGAAGCTTTTATATTATTAAAAGATAGGGCTTATTGTCTTCAAAACTTCGTTTTTGATCCTTTATTAGCCAGCTACCTATTAAATCCCTCAGATAAGCTTCCTTCGCTAGAAGAGCAAGTGAATAAAGAATTAAACTTAGTATTTGATGATGATATATCTGCAGAAAAAAAGAATGCTTTAATATTGTCCAAATTATATAAGTTGAAAGAAATACTTGAGAAAAAACTTGAAGCCCTTGATTTATTAGACTTATATAAAGATATAGAGATACCCTTGATCAAAGTATTGGCTGAGTTAGAGCTAAATGGAATATGCTTAGACAAAGAGTATTTAAATACTTTATCTGAAAAACTATCTTTAGAATTAGAAGATATTAGTGCCAAGATATATGAACTTGCCGGGGAAGAGTTTAATATAAATTCTCCTAAACAATTAGGTGTGATTCTTTTTGAGAAACTAGCTTTACCAGTAATAAAAAAGACTAAAACTTCTTACTCTACAAGTGCTAAAGTACTTGAAGAATTAGAAGACAAGCATGAAATAATCCCCTTAATAATTAATTATCGACAGTTGATGAAACTAAAATCAACTTATGTGGATGCTTTACCACCCTTAATAAATCCTGAAACTGGAAGAATTCATACTAGTTTTAATCAGATGGTTACAGCAACAGGAAGATTAAGCAGTACTGATCCTAATTTGCAAAATATACCTATTAGAACTGAAGAAGGTAGAGAGATTAGAAAATGTTTTGTTCCTGCAGGAGAAGATTGGCTCTTATTAGCTGCAGATTATTCTCAAGTAGAATTAAGAGTTTTGGCACATATTAGTAGTGATAGTAATCTTCTGGATGCATATAAAAATGGTGATGATATTCATACTCAAACTGCAAGTGAAGTTTTTGAAGTGCCAGCAGAAGAGGTAAGTTCTAATATGCGTCGACATGCCAAAGTAATTAATTTTGGCATTGCTTATGGTATGAGTTCATATGGTTTAGCTAGAGATTTAAATATCTCTCGTGCTGAGGCAGATAATTATATTAATAAATATTTTGAACGTTTTACATCAGTTAAGAAGTATATGGATGATATTGTTGAAAAGGCAAAAGAAGATGGATTTGTTAGTACGATATTTAATAGAAGAAGATATGTACCAGAAATTAAGAGTCGTAATTTTCATCGCAGATCATTTGCTAAAAGAACAGCTATAAATACTCCGATCCAGGGCAGTGCTGCAGATATTATGAAAATAGCTATGATTAAGGTCTATGAGACTCTAGAAGAAAAAGAATATAGGGCAAGAATGTTACTTCAAGTTCATGATGAATTAGTTCTGGAAGTTCACAGAGATGATATAAATGAGGTTGCAAAAATACTTAAATACGAAATGGAAAAAGCAGTTGATTTGGATGTGCCCTTAATAGCAGATCTACAGCTTGGGAAAAATTGGAGAGATAAAGAAGAGTATATTATCAAATAGGTAATCCTAGAGTTTTATACTCTTGCTGAAACTGTATTATTGAGATAATGGAGTGGATAATATGCCCGAATTACCTGAAGTAGAAACAATTGTTAGAGGTTTAAGAGACATGATTGAAGGTAGAACAATAGTTGATGTGATAATACGTGTACCACAAATGATTGCTTTCCCTGCTTTAGACGAATTTGAAAATCAAATAATGGATAGAGAAATAATTGGACTTGCTCGAAGAGGTAAGTATATTTTAGTGCATTTGCAAGGAAAAAAAACTATGGTTGTTCATCTTCGTATGACAGGGAGATTGCTAGTTAAAGCAAAGGAAGTAGATTATAATAAACATAGTCACGTTATTTTTCAATTAGATAATAATTTTGATTTGAGATTTCATAATGTGCGTAAATTTGGAAGAATATATTTAATTGATAGTGAAGAATATGCTCAAGCAGGCGGTTTAGCAAAACTAGGTCCTGAACCTCTTTCTAAAGAATTTAATATTGAATATTTTTCTGAATTTATAAAAAAACGCAAGACAAATATAAAGGCTTTATTATTAAATCAAAGTTTTATAGCTGGCTTAGGGAATATTTATGCAGATGAAGCTTTATTCCTGGCTGGAATTCTACCTCAGCGAAGTGTAGATACTTTAAAGAGTTTTGAAATGAAGAAATTGTTTACTGCAATTCAGATAGTTTTAGAAAAAGCAATTAAAGCAGGAGGAACTTCTTTTAGTGATTATAGGAATGCTCAGGATAAAAAGGGTTACTTTCAAAATGAGTTAAATGTATATCAGCGAGACAATCAAGAATGTCTTAAATGTGGAGAAATTATTGAAAAAACTAAAGTAGCTGGTAGAGGAACACATTTTTGCCCACATTGTCAGCGATAATAATAGTTCTTTTATCTTAACTAAAATTATCATAGAATTAGTTCTATTAGCTTGATCTTGCAAGAAATCCTATCTTACTTATTAACTAATATTAACTTCACCTCATATAATGATTAGGTATCGCATTATATGGGGGGTTGATTATGGAAATAAACCAAATATGGCCTATTTTTCTTCTGGCTATAGCTATTAGTATTGATGGGTTTGCAGTTGGTATAACCTATGGACTTCGGGGAATTAAAGTTTCTTTAAGTGCTTTAATTATTATTGGCTTGATATCTACTGCGTCAATTATGTTTACTAGCTTTCTTGGTTCTAGTCTAGCGAGATATATGGATGCTGATTTTGCTGAAAACATAGGTGGAATAATATTGATTTGTCTAGGTATTTGGCTAATATACTCAGCAATTAAAAGTTTGAGAAAGAATAGTAGTGATGAAAAACAAGAAGCCAACTTAGATGATAAGGTTCTGCTTTCTTTAAAAATAAGATCCTTTGGTATAATTGTAAATATACTTAAGACCCCAACTGAAGCAGATTTTGACAAGTCAGGTACTATAAATAATTTTGAAGCTCTTTTCTTAGGCTTTGCATTAGCTATAGATGCACTTGGTGCAGGTCTGGGAGCAGGAATGACTGGCTTTGGTGCTTGGTACACTCCGTTAATTATAGGTATAACTACAGCAAGTTTCGTTGGTGCTGGCTTTATAACAGGGAAAAAAGCGGGGAATATTTTACCACGATATTTTAGAGTTTTTCCTGGTTTCATTATAATATTATTTGGGATTTCAAATCTTCTCTAAGAGAGGAGGAAGGATATGCTACTTGGTTTAACAGGAGGTATTGCATCAGGTAAATCTACTGTTAGTTCATATTTAGAAGAATTAGGTGCTTTAATAATAGATGCTGATAGAATTGCAAGGGAAGTATTAGAGAAAGGTGAAATAGGTTATAAACAGGTAGTTGAAACTTTCGGAAATGATATACTTAATGAGTCTGGAGAAATTAATCGCTCAAAACTGGCAGGAATTATATTTTCAAATAAACGCTTGAGAAAAAAGCTAGAAAACATAACTCATCCTTTAATTATAAAAAAAATTAATGAAAAGATAGAGGAATATCGAGAAAATAATAGAATTATTATACTTGATGCTCCCCTTCTATTTGAAGTTGGGTTGGACAAGGATGTTGATAAGACCTGTTTAGTATATGTAGATAAAGAAACACAGCTAAAAAGATTAATTAAGAGGGACAAGTTAAGCAAAGTAGAGGCACAAAGGAGAATTGAATCTCAATTATCATTGGAGAAAAAACGAGATATGGCTGATATTGTAATTAATAATCAGGGGAGTAAAAAAATATTAAAAGAAAACGTACTCAGACTTTGGAGGGATATTAATGAAAATTAAAAGAATTGCATTAATCGCACATGATGAAAAGAAAAAAGATTTAATTAAATTTGCTAAAGATAATAGAGATTTATTAATACAATGTGATTTAGTGGCAACAGGTACTACTGGACAATTAATTATCGATAATGTAGGTTTACCTGTAGAGAGAATGGAATCAGGCCCATTAGGTGGAGATCAAATGATTGGTGCAGAAATTGCCAAAGAAAGAATGGATGGAGTAATATTTCTCCGTGACCCCCTAACATCACAGCCTCATGAGCCAGATATTACAGCTTTATTACGTGTTTGCGATGTTCATAATACACCACTAGCAACAAATTTGGCTACAGCAGATCTAATCTTACAAGGAATGGTAAATGTTAAATAGAAACTATCATAATTTTGGAAGAGAATAAATATAATAATAGTAAATACACAGCACTGTGATATTATTCTTAACGACTAAGGAATTATCTATTTTCATAA
The DNA here is from genome assembly GCA_037623315.1 of Halanaerobiaceae bacterium ANBcell28. Classification (GTDB taxonomy): domain Bacteria; phylum Bacillota; class Halanaerobiia; order Halanaerobiales; family DTU029; genus JBBJJH01. The sequence continues at coordinate 136,945 of JBBJJH010000003.1, read as the reverse complement.
GCTGTGGTAATTTACGTCAGTATAATAGTTAATTTAAAATGAATTGTGGTGGCAAGATGTATAAGAAAATTAGTGGTATTAAAATACCTCTTTCAATATTATTTATTTTAATTATATTAGTATTATTTCTTCTTCAGTTTGATTGGCTTTGGCGTTTATTTTATCCATTGGAACATGAAACGATTATAATTAGGAATGCGAAGCTATATGATATAGATCCATATTTAATTGCTGCAATAATTTTCGTTGAAAGTAAATATATAGAAGAAGCAGAGTCGCCCAGGGGAGCTCTTGGTCTTATGCAGATAATGCCTAATACTGGTCGTTGGATTGCAGAACAAATGGGTATTGAAAATTTTGATGTAAGTGATTTATTAGATCCTGAGATTAATATTATGTTTGGTAGCTGGTATATAGCTAATTTAAAAAAACAATTTGCTGATGAAGTAATAATGTTAGCAGCATATAATGCTGGTAGGGGCAATGTGGTAAAATGGCTTGAAGAACGCTGGGATGGGAAAGTAAATACAATAGATAGATTACCATTTGCTGAAACTAGAAATTATATTGTTCAAGTAAATGTAGTTTACGAAAGATATAGAAAGATATATGATATAAAATAATAGTATTTTTTTCATGTGCTTATATGTTGATTTGAGTAGATTTATAATTGACATTTTACTATTAGTGTTATAAAATATAAGCAATGAGTAACATAGGTCATGCTTTACTTTGTTATTAAAAAAAGTATTTAAGCAGGCCTTTTATATTGCTTTGCTCTCGACAATTCTTGACAATATAACCGTTTTTTAATATAATTAATCTAGTCTTAACTAACAAATATGTATTATTACAAAAATAATTGTATAAATATTCATAATTTATTAAACAATTATCCAAATAATTATCTTTAATTAGTAAAACTATATATTATTTATCGTAATGCTACTTAACTAGAATATTTTATACAATATCATTGCTTTTGGATAATTTAGAATTCCCTTACAGGGATTTATGTTTTTTTATTTGTTAGTTAGAAAATATTTTTTAGGGGGTGGTATGGAAGCAAAATCCATTATTATCAATTTTTGCATTAATTACATTAAACGAGAAACGAGGAGGAAAATTTCATGCAAAAAAAATCTATATTATTATTTGTTCTTATGTTTGTTCTTGTTTTATCTTTTAGTTCTTTAGCAAGTGATGAGGCTGTGTACCGTATTGGTTTGGGTGATGAGCCATCCGTGCCTTTAAATTATTGGGCTAATATTGGACCTGAAGCTAGTGTATTTAATTCAGCTGTAACAGATGGATTCTATACAGGTTTGTATTCAGTTCAATTTCCAACTTATGAACAAGTACCTGCTTTAGCTGCAGAATCAATTCCATCTCCAGCTGAATTTGCTAGAGAAGGAGATTATTATGTAGGTACTTTATCTCTTAGAAAAGGTGTTTACTGGAGTAATGGTGAAGAATTTACTGCAGATGATGTAGTATTTACCCTTCATACAATTAGGGATTTAGGATTATCAGGTAACTGGGCAAGTTATTATCCAGCTAAATTGGACAGGGTTGAAAAAGTGGATGACTATACTGTTAAATTTTATTTTCATGCTGTAACACCAGATGATGATACTGAATTTGACCGTGTACCAGGATTAGCAGAATGGAATTATGGCCCACTATATTCTCCTATTATGCCAAAATCTCAGTGGGGAGATGTTGTAGAAGCAGCAAAAGAAACTGATGACCCAGAACAAACACTTTTTCAGCATCGTCTTGATGATGAAGTAGTTACAATCTGGGGTATGCAACATGTGCATTGGGAAGAAGGTTCATATTTTGAGAATAGAAGAGCTGACCACTTTGTCCTAGATGGTGAAGTAAGAATATTTGAAAATGGTCGTCATGAAGTAGATGCTGGTGATTATAGTTGGGGAGGCTACGGTGAAGAAGGTAGTGATCTTCGCTATCAGTTCGGTGTAGGTCCTTTTATTGATAGTACAGTATATCGTCTATATTCTTCTCAAGAAGCTTTAGTACTAGCATTAAGAAGAGGAGATATTGATTATATATTAAGTCCACAAGGTCTTACTTCTGGTTTTAGAGCTGAACTAGAATCAGATCCAGAAATTGAAATTTTATCAAATAGCAGTAATGGTTTCCGTATGCTTGCTTTTAATAGAGACCGTTATCCATTTGATATTGATGAATTCAATCAAGCGATAGCTACTGTACTTGATAGAGAATTAATTGCAAATACAATTCTGCAAGGCGCTATTAATCCATTATACTCAGCTGTACCACCAGGAAATGAAGTTTGGTTTAATCCAAATGTTAAAAACTGGGGCGAAGGTATGTCAAGAGCGGAACGTATTGCTGAAGCTACTGATCTTTTAGAAAGCGCTGGTTTCACATGGGAAGTTAAGCCAGAAGTAGATTTAGAAACAGGAAACTATACTCCTGGTTCTGGAATTATCAATCCTGATGGAACAAAAATGGAACCTTTTGAAGTACTAACACCAACAGCTGCTTATGATCCATTTCGTCATGCTTTTGGTATGTATTTACAACAATGGACAGCTGATTTAGGAATACCATTTATGCAAAGACCTACTCAGTTCAATGTTATAATTGATAGAACGCTTGGTAGTGGTGATTATGACGCCTTTATTCTTGGTTGGGGTGTAGGTGGAATATTCCCTGATCATATGGAATCTTTCTTCCATACAGATGGTGGTTTCAATATGCTAAACTTCTCTAATGAAGAATTGGATAATGTATTAGATCAATTTATGAGAGAAGGAGATCCTGAAGTAGCTATGGAATTAGCTTATGAAGCTCAGGAAATAATCGCAGAAACCTTACCATATATCATTCTTTTTGATACTCCTATCTATGATGCTTATAGACCAGATAGAATTCAATTACCAGAAGTAGATAGTGTATTAGATGGTATTCAAGGATTCTATGGATTAAGCAGGAATGTAAAAGTGCTTCAATAGTAAATAGTTGAAAAAGTACAAGAAAAATATATTTAAATATATTAAATAATTATTAATAAATTAATATAGCGGTAGTAAATTACTACCGCTATATTTAATGAAAAAATGTTTATCTATAAATACTTAATTATACATTTGTATTTATATTAATTTATACTGATTTTATTAAAGTACGTTATAAATAGAGGTGAAAGGAAATGGGAAAATTTCTTTTAAAGAGAACGTTTCATATTATAGTAACAATGATTTTGTTTATAAGTATTACTTTTCTGATTTTTCAACTTACACCAGGTGATGCAACTCAGAAATATATAGCCAATCCAAATTTGTCTATGGCAGATGTTGCTAGAATCCAAGAACAGTTTGGATTAAATGATCCCTGGTATACTCAATATTTTCGTTATATGAGAAATGTTTTTACTGGTAATTTAGGTCTTTCTTTTAGCAGATATCCTAGACCAGTGTGGGATATTATTAGTGTTAGAATACCAAGGACAATTGTCTTATTCTTGACTAGTCGGCTTTTATCCTTTTATATAGGTTTCTTTCTAGGTAAGATTATAGCATGGAAACGAGGTTCCTTTGTTGATACAGCAACAACTGTAGTAGGGATTAGTTTTTGGACAATGTTTTACCCCTTATTAGCTATTATTAATATATGGTTTTTTGGTTATCTTTTAGATTGGTTCCCTATAAGTGGTTTTGTAGATCCATTTTTATGGCGTGGTGTTGATTTAACATCAAATACAGTTTTTGCTTATATTATTCTAACTGGTTTCCTTATACTTGGAGCCTGGTTATTATTAAGACAGTATGCAAAAAAACCTGATCTTTCTTTAAAAGTTAAGAAAGCAATTGTATTTTATTCACCTTTCTTGCTATTGTTGATAGGATTGGGAGCATGGATAACTTCAGGATATGCTAGATATGCCTGGGATATACTTTATCACATGGTATTACCAGTTTTAACTCTGACACTTATATCATTTGGACAAACTATGCTTTTAACAAGAGATTCGATGATGGAAACAATTCAAGAAGATTATATTATGGTTGCTAAAGCTAAAGGCTTAATGCCAAAAGTAATTCGTGATAAATATGCTGCTAGAACAGCAATGCTTCCTGTTGTAACAAGTCTAGCTCTAAGTTTAGGAACAGTACTGTCAGGTGGAGTTATTACAGAAACACTCTTTTCATGGCCAGGTTTGGGGCTTACATTATTAGAGGCTGCTCAAACTCAGGATATTCCACTTGCTATGGGAGCTTTTGCTTTTACAGGTGTTTTTGTATTAGTAGCTCATTTAATAGCCGATTTGCTATATGCAATACTTGATCCTAGAATTTCAACAGATAATTTATAATTAAATTAATGGAATATATTGCGAGGTGAAGATAGAAATGTTTGACAAGAAACCTGTTGCAGGGGTTGATTCAGATATCCTAAATGAGTCTATCTGGAAAGTTAGATGGGGCTTATTTAAAAAAGGTTTTAAGAAAAATTGGTCTATTTTTTGTGAAAGAAAAATAGGACTTATTGGTATAGGAATAATTGTATTATTTTTGTTGATGACTATTGCCCATCCAATTTGGATGCGTTATTTAGAAACACAGCCAGTTCCAGCAGAACAGGCTATTATGTATGGAGGAAGAAATATAACCTTAAGGGATGTATATCATCCAACTCGAGGAAATGATTTTCGTATAGGGGAGGATATGATGCCACCAAGTCATCCTCTGCCACCATCATTGAGTCATCCATTAGGAACTGATCCTATGGGTAGAGATATTTTAAGTCAGATTATGTATAGTACAAGAATAGAATTCTCATTTGGAGTTTTATCTGCTTTGATTGGTGTGATAATAGCAACTCTGGTAGGAACAGTTGCAGCTTATTATGGTGGAAAAGTTGATGCTTTTTTTATGAGATTTGCTGACCTGGTAATGACGTTTCCTTTCCTACCATTTTTGATCTTTTTATCATCAATGGTGACTTTAGATTTGTTTACACTGGGTATAGTAATTGGACTATTAAGTGGATTTGGTGGTCCAAGTATTATTCTAAAGTCTCAGGCTTTATCTGTTAAAATAAGGCCATATATCGAAGCAGCAGAGGTATCAGGGGGTAGCCCCTGGCATATCATGACCAAACATATAATACCCAATATTTTACCACTATCTTTTCTATATTTAATGATGGGTGTAACAAGTGCAGTTATGTCTGAAGCAACATTATCATTTTTAGGACTTTTAAATGCTGATATTAGTTGGGGAATTATTATGGATATGGCACGAACATTTGGTTATAGTTTTTATGATGCCTGGTGGTTGTATGTTGCTCCTGGTGTAACTATTACACTATTCTGTGGTGCCTTTTATCTTGTAGGAAGAGGTATGGATCCTATTATTAATCCGAAGTTGAGGAAGAGGTGATAAAAAATGTCAGAACCTATTTTAAAAGTAGAAAATTTGAGTTTAATATATAAAACAAAAAAGGGTAATGTAAATGCCCTTAATGATATAAATTTTGAAATAGAAGCAGGGAGTTCTTTGGGCTTGGTAGGAGAGTCTGGTTGTGGTAAAACAACAATGGCTAGCTCTATTATGCAACTTTTAGCTGACAATGCTGAGATAAAAAGTGGGAAAATATTCTTTAAAGGTATCGATTTATTATCTTTATCTGAAAAAGAGTTAAGGAAATATAGATGGAATGGTTTTAGTATGATATTCCAGGCCGCTATGAATGCCATGGCACCTGTATATACTGTTGGAGACCAAATAATTGAAGCAATACAACTTCATTCACCAGCGACCACATATACAGAAGCAGAAAAGAAAGTGGCCGATTTGTTTGATCTAGTAGGTCTAGATCCTTCAAGGATAAGCCATTATCCCCATGAGTATAGTGGTGGTATGAAACAAAGGGCTGTTATTGCAATGGCATTGGCCTGTGATCCTGATTTGATAATTGCTGATGAGCCTACTACTGCTCTTGACGTAATCGTTCAGGATAGGATTTTAAAAAGAATAAATCAAGTAAAAGAAAAATTGGGTATGAGTATGATTTATATATCCCATGATATAGCAGTTATTGCAGAGGTTAGTAAGACTATGGGAGTTATGTATGCTGGAGAAATGGTTGAATTTGGCTCGACAGTATCCTTGTTTAAAAAGCCGATACATCCTTATACAGCTGGTCTTATGAGCTCTTTTCCAAGTATTGTTGGAGAAAAGGTTGAACTTCAGGTTATACCTGGAGAACCACCAAATTTATTACAGCCTCCAAGTGGTTGTAAGTTTCATCCTAGATGTAAATATGCAAGTGAGAAATGTAAGACAGAAACTCCGCCTATTTACGTCAGTAAAGAAGATAATGCTCATATAGCAAAATGCTGGCATCCTTTAAATGATTAAGAAAAGAGGGGAGGAATATAGGGATGAATAAATCATTAAAAATTTCTGGATTAGAAAACAAAACAAATAACAATAATATTATAGAAGTAAAAGGATTAAAAAAATATTTTCCAATAGCTAAAGGATTTATGCAAAAAGATATAGAATATTTAAAAGCTGTTGATAATATATCTTTTACAATAGAAAAAGGAAAGATGTTTGGACTAGTAGGGGAATCTGGATGTGGTAAATCCACTACAGGACGTCTTCTGGTTAAATCATACGAGCCTACTGCTGGTGAAATATTGTTTAAAGGTAATAATGTTGTAGATTTACCTAAAAAGGATATTTCTGCTTTTCGCCAATCAGTACAAATGATATTTCAGGATCCATATGAATCTTTAAATCCTAGAATGACTATTTTTGATATAGTATCTGAACCCCTAAAGGTTCATAAAATCGGGACGGTAAATGAAAGAGAAGAAAAAGTAGCTGAGATACTTGAATTAGTTGGTTTAGTTCCAGCCAGTAGTTTTATATTTAGGTATCCTCATGAGTTGTCTGGTGGTCAAAGACAAAGGGTTGCTATAGCTCGTGCAATAGTAATTGAACCAGATTTTATAGTTGCTGATGAACCTACATCAATGCTAGATGTGTCAATTAGAACTCAGGTTATGGAATTGATGATGAAATTACAGGAAGAATTAGAAGTTAGTTATTTGTATATTACTCATGATTTAGCAGTAGCAAGGTATTTGTGTGATCGTATTGCAGTAATGTATCTTGGTAATATAGTAGAAATGGGAGAAATAGAGAGTGTTACCCAAAATCCTATACATCCGTATACAAAAGCCTTAATCTCTGCAGTTCCAATACCTGATCCAACTTTTAATAGAGAAAGTATTGAAATAAAAGGTGGGATTAGTAAACCAATAAATCCTTTGCCAAGATGTCGTTTTTATGACCGTTGTCCCGAGGCTGATGAAACATGTAAAAATCAAGCAGCTCCAGAATTAACAGAGCTAGGGGAAGATCATTTTGTAGCCTGTTATCATGCTAAAAAGTAAGGGTTGATAGTTATGCAAAGAGTTAATTGGAAATCAAAAAAAGATATGATAATAGAAAATGCCAAAAGTGATCCTTTTCTAAGTATTGAAGACATAGCAGAGCTTGCGAAGACTTCATCTTCTTATGTGAGGACAATTTTGTCAGAATCTAATTTGTCATTAATGAAATTGAGAAAAGAATATGCCCATAAAATAGAAGAGAAAAATAATAATATAGAAAAGATTCTTTTTAACTATTTAGAAAGTAATTTTCTTAATAAAGAAGAAATCTTTCTAAAAGATGAGTCAATAATAAATAATACTCAAGATATATCATCTTTAGCATCAATTGCAAAGGATAATTACCAATCATATAGTTTTAGGCATGTGGTAAATCAGGAAACATGCTGTATATCTACTATAGTTTTTTCTACTAAATATCAAACTGAATATAATGAGAGTAAAAATCAAGAAGATTTAAGTATAAAAAATATCTCCAAAGTATTAGCTCAGAAATCCAATGATGGACAAATACTTTTCTCTAATATTAGCTTAGATATAGAATTAGCAAATCAAAAACTGTCAAATATATTTGTTGAAGCAGATTTTTTACCTGTTTTTTCTGTAAAGCAATATATTATTGAGGATAATAAATATATAGGGCTAATGGTTCTGTATTTTAATAATCACAAAGTATCACTTGCTTTAAACGAGAAAAAAGGTTTCAGTATCAATTTGAAGAATTAATAAAAATCTTACCTCAGTTTGTAAAATGATGTATAAAAATATTTTTTCTGCTAATAATAGAAATAACATATTAAAATCCTATAACTGAGGGGGGATTAATTTTGACTATTGACGAATTAACTAAAAAAGAGCAAATAATTAATTTTGCGCAAAGTGATCCATTTTTGAAGATTAGTGATATTGCTGAACATGTACAGACTACTCCTAGGTATGTGAGAACAATATTGTCTGAGGCAAATATATCACTAATGAAACTAAGGGAAAAGTATGCAAGGAATATGGAAAAACGGCTTAAAGGTGATGAATATCCTGAATTACAGGCAAAAGTAAGCCTAAGGGAAGAGTATAGTTTTAACAATCTTGATATTGGAAGAATAGAAATTGAATTAGCTGATGAAAACTTATATCCTGATATAGAAAGTTTGCGAGAAGATGATGAACTTATTAAAATATACCAGGTACAATCTGTAGACGAAAAACCATATTGTGTACATGAATTAATTACATATATGGAGAAGGATTTAAATAAGGAAAGGTTAGCTAATCTTGAATCTGTTTATGATCTTTTAGGCAGAAAGGGTATTAATAATCTTCAATTTCTGACTAATATCATAACTATGGAGAGTCCAACAAATATTATGAAAAAATATTTTAAAGATGTTGATAATATCCTTGTAAGCACGAGAATGGTCCTTTTGAATAAGATTGCGATTGGTATAGAAAAAATGTATATTAGGGCTGATTTAACTAAAGTTGAGTTTTCTGGAGAACTTGTAGTATAGCAATTTTAAATATAAATGTATTATTAAAATAAAAAATACGTATATTAATTTTACAATTACTATGATATTGCAAGTAAATTATACTGCCGCTTAGATATAGGTTAATAATTGGCGGCAGTTAACGTTCCTATAGCTCGACAATAGTTGACTTTTATTAAATAATTTCGTATAATAAAAGTGACATAAAAATAACCTCGTATAATAGCGATAATTGGTTCGTAAGTTTCTACCAGATGGCCGTAACCATCTGACTACGAGGGGACATATATCAGGTAATTTTATTTACTTATTATATAGTCACTTCTATTAGTGATTCAGCAATTATAAAAACCTGAGTAGGATAAGCTCCCCTTGTAATGTATAGGGAACTTAACTACTAGGTTTTTTTATGTTATATATTAAATGAGGGGGAAATTTTAATGTTAGAGAATTATTTTAAGTTAAAAGAAAATGGAACAAATGTCAAAACCGAGTTTATTGCTGGATTTACTACTTTTATGACAATGGCTTATATTATTTTTGTAAATCCAAATATTCTTGCTGATGCAGGAATGCCCTGGGAAGGTGTATTTATTGCTACAATCGCCAGTATTTTACTTGGTACTTTAGCTATGGCGTTTTTAACAAACTATCCTTTTGCACTTGCATCAGGTATGGGTCTTAATGCTTTTTTTGCTTATTCTGTAGTAATTGGAATGGGTGTTTCCTGGCAAATTGCGCTAGGTATTATATTTATTGAAGGTATTTTGTTTATTATACTTAGTTTCTTACCTGTCAGAGAAATGATTGTGAATTCGATTCCAATGTCTTTAAAAACAGGTATTAGTGCAGGTATTGGACTTTTTATTGCTTTTATTGGTCTGCAAAATGCAGAAATTATTGTTGGTTATGAGGCTACTTTAATTACTTTAGGTGATATAACAAGTGGCGCACCTCTAATTGCAGTTATTGGGTTAATTGTAACAGGCATATTACATGCAAGGAAAGTAAAAGGAGCGCTACTTTGGGGTATTTTAATTGCTACTATTGTTGGTATTTTTAACGGAGTAACTGCTCTTCCAGAAACTTTTGGTATTAATTCTATTTTCGCATTACCAAGTATGAGGGACTGGGGTACAGTATTTTTTCAATTAGATATTAGAGGAGCTTTTCAATTAGGAATGATTGGTGTGCTATTCTCATTCTTATTTGTTGATATGTTTGATACTGCAGGTACACTTGTAGGAGTTGCCCAACAGGCTGATTATTTAGATGAAGATGGTAATTTGCCTAAAGCCAGTGGTGCTTTATTAGCTGATGCAATTGCTACAACTGGTGGAGCAGTTTTTGGTACAAGTACTGTTACTACTTATGTAGAATCTGCATCTGGGGTTGCTGAAGGAGGAAGAACAGGTTTAACAGGTGTCTTTGTTTCTTTATTTTTCTTCTTAGCATTATTTCTAGCCCCATTAATCGGTATAGTACCACCAGCTGCTACTGCTCCAGCTTTAATTATTGTTGGTACTATGATGGTTTCTAATGTACTTAAATTAGACTGGAACGACTTTACTGAAGTTCTACCAGCTTTTATGACTATGATTCTTATGCCCTTAGCATATTCAATTGCTGATGGTATTGCTGTTGGATTTATTATCTATCCATTAGTTAAGTTATTTACTGGTAAAGGTAAAGATGTTCACTGGTTAGTATATACACTAGGAGCTTTATTTGTAGCTTACTTTATTTTCTTACACTAGGATATACTTATAATTAATTTATCCGAGAGCTAACTGCCAGGGCCTGTTTTTTAGGTCATACTTTAGGAAAACTAAGGACTCACTTTATTAATAGAAATACAAAGCACTTCATGTTCATTTTGAGCATGAGGTGCTTTTTTTATTTATGGAAAATAATTCTTGACTTTTAAATAATTCCTATGTATAATTAAAAAAGTGAGAATAAATACATAATTTAAAAAATTAAGGGAAGGGGGCTTTAGTGATGATTATTCTAAGTGATAAAGTAAAGAATTTAAAAAGTAAAAATCAATTTGCGACCTGCCCCTATAATGCTTGCTAATACTTAAATATATTTGAGTTATTTTTATGACTTATAAGGCCATAGGTTGTGATACCTGTGGCTTTTATTTATATGTATATATTCACTATTGAATATAGCAATATATTTCAGAAGCTACAGCTTATTACCTGTAGTTTTTTTATTTGAATTAGAATTGAAATTCTAATTTTATCTTACAAATTAGAAGTCATAAAAATATAGCAGTTTTATAGGGAAGCAAGAACATGAGAAGAGAGTGTGATGAAATTGGATATCAAAATTGTTGAATATAGTCCTGAATATGCAGATTCACTTGCTGAGATGTGGAATTTGAGTAACAGCAACTGGGGTGGTGGTGATACTGTTTATACTGAGGAAGACATAAAAGAAGAGTATGAAAATTCCAGTGATATTAATATATATCTGGCTTTAGATGATGAAACTGTTGTTGGTTTTTGTAGTTTTTCTGAATATGAAGAAGATGAAGGAGCTTTATACATACCATTACTTAATGTAAGGCCTGATTACCATGGTAAAAAGATTGGAAAAGCACTTGTTTTGAAAACTGTGGAAAGATCTATTGAGATGGAATGGCCAAGGCTGGATTTATACACCTGGCCTGGAAATACTAAAGCAGTACCTTTATACAAAAAGTGTGGTTTCTTCTGGGAAAAGAGGGATGATGAAACCCATTTAATGAACTTTATTCCCACTGTTTTAAATACTGAAGCAGTAAAAGAGTACTTTGAGACTATAGACTGGTATAATGATAGTAACAGAACTATTGAAATTGAAGCAGATGGAAGTAAAGAAGATGACTATGGATTCTATCAATATAGCTGGGAGAAGGAAGAGGAAAGCTTAAAGATGGGATTTGATCGTCGGGGTAGAGGTATCCGGATGATTGAAACTAATGATTATAGGATAGAAAGTAAAATTCAAAAACAGGTTTTACCCTTTAATAATCGATATGAAATAGAATACCATCTTGAAAATAAAAGTTCTAGGAATCTTGAAATTACTTTAGAAGGTATTGATAACAAAAATATAAAATATGATTTTAAGAAAACACTTCAAGTAAAAGATAAAGAAATACTTAAAGCTAAGTTTTACCTTGGTGAAATAGAAAAAGAACAGGATCACTGGCGTACTCATCCTGTTGTTGAGACTAATATAAGTATTAACGGAAAAAAAGCTGTATTTAAAACAGGGATAGAGCCTAAATTTCCCGTGAATCTAAATATGAATCTCAAAGATAGTGTCAATCAACGTAATATAGAGTCCCTAGCTTATTTAGAACTTGAGAATGCTTATGAGCAGGCTATTAGTCTTGAATTTGAGATACCAGTAAACGATGAAGTCGTTTTCTGTGATAATATTATTAAAAAAGAATTAAAAGCAAAAGAAAAAGTCTCTATACCTATTAATTATATAATTAAGGAATATAATCTATACTCAGAAGATATTCACTTTAAAATAAAAAAAGATCATGAGGAAGTGACTTTTAAGAGAAAGTTAACAACTATATTTAATGGTAGAGGTAGAAGGTTATCAGGTGAATCAGAAAAAGAATGGTTTATTACAAATGGAAAATATAAACTAATTTTCGATAAAAATGATAACGAAATTTCTTTCCAAAAGTATCATTCTGATTATTATGGGGCTTTTATATTATATCCTTCGATAGGTCTACCCTTTACAACAGAGTTTTCTCAAAAGAAAGCTGAAAAAGTAGATTTTATTAGTAGAGACAATGATGCGATCAAAATGGAAGTCTTATATCGGTCCGAAAAAACTAAAGGCATAGATATGCAGCTAATAATAGAATTATATAGTGATGGTTTGATTAAATACTATATGAAATTAAAAAATACTCAAGACAAGAAAAGTAAAGAGATTAATACCCGATATGGTATCTATTTTCAATTAAAGAATGCTGTAATGCCATATGCTGACAAAATAATTGAATTAAAAACTACAGAAGATATGAATCTTGATAATTGGAATGTCGATAAATTAGATGAAAACTGGATTTTAACTGATCATTATGGAGATAAATATGGATTGATGTGGTCTGGTGATCTTAAGGTGAAACATCAAGAGTGGCATTTTGGTTTTGAAGATAACCTAGGTGAAATAGAAGCTGGAAGTACTATTAAAACTAAACCTATTTATCTTGCTCTTGATACATTTAGGGATTGGTTTGAACTTAGAGAATTTGCTACCAGGAGTAAAGAGTTAAATAGTAATGCAGAATTAATTAAAGAAAATAATAATCCTGATTATCGTACTGAAGAGAGTATTGCTATAGAAATTAATCAGGGGAATCCAATTATTTCTGATGATTTTTCCCTTAAGATTAATAGATATAAAAAGGCTAATATATACGGTGTTATTAAAGTAGAATCAGATAATAATTTAATTGAAAGCTATGAAAAAGAACTAAGCAAAGAGGAAGAAGATAGACAAATAGAACTGCAAGTGAAGATGAATAAAGTATCAGAAGAAGAAAAGAAAGAAAATTCTCATCAGGGTATTGAAGTAATAGATACAGAACTTGATCTTTCTTCAATGGTAGTTAAAAGGAAAAAGCTCGTATTTATTAAGGATAATTCAATCTCCATTGATAAAAAAATCGAGGATATAAAGGGAGATAAAACCTACACTTTTTCTAATGGTACTATTCAAATGAAGGCTGCTGAAAACTATGGTCCTGCATTATATTCTCTGTCATATAAGGGCAAAGAATGGCTTGACTCATTATATCCAAAAGCAGGTGCAAAATCATGGTGGAACCCCTGGTTTGGCGGTATTTCAACTCATCCTGGAGGGTTACAAAATGTTAGCCGGGCTGAAGCAAAACAAAACTTTGACTTTGCAGAACTTGAAGATAATAAGGGTAATAATTGGCAGGGTATCTCTATAGAACTTGACTTAGAAGATAATAAGGATTTTAGAGGTCTGGCATACAAGCAGTATTACTTAACATTGCCTTCATTACCTTTGCTATTACTAACAACAGAGGTAATACAGAATACAGGAAAACACTATAATAACAAAGGATTTAATACTGAAGTATTTGTGAAAGCTACTGAAGATCTTAAGGATTCTTATTTCAATCATCGAAGAAAAGATGGAGAAATTATCAAATACAGGGCTGGCTATAATGACTATCATATCAATATAGATAAGACAGTTCTTTTTGCTTCGGAGAATGATAAAACATATTTGCAGGCATTTCAGTCAGGATATCATTCATCCTGGGGTTTCATGAATCTTGATGTACTGGCAGTAAATATAGAAAATTATCTTTCTATAAAAGACGGTAGTAAAATTTTCACAGCACCTGCTTTTCTATTTTTTACAGATACTTTCTATCAAGAAAACATCCTTGAAGACTTGAAAAATATTAGATTTAAGTGTTTCACATAATAAAGTGAGTTCTTAGTTTCAGAGGGAGTTTTTTGCACCCCGAGGCACTCCCAATTAAAAAAAATCCTACTAGAACATTAAGGTTGTCTCCCACTGAAACTTAGTCCTAAAGGATGACCTAAAGGCCCTAAAACGAATCCAGGAGGTTAGTGCCACTTTTCTCCCATTTATAGAAGTGGGAGTTTTAGTGGCAGTTAGCTCTCGGATAAATGTATAAAAAGCATATTTTTATCATTCAAAGAAAAAAGGAGTTATGAAAGAAATATAGAATATATAATATTAGAATATCTTGAATTATCTTTTAAATTAAATCTAATAACTTTTATTACATATTGAAGGGGGGATTTTTGTGCTTGAATTAATAGGACTAATAGTGGTGGTTTGGGCTGTTATTTATTTTCTTAATCAAATGGCACCATAAAAATTATGAGTAGAGGGGATGTTGATTTATATCATCACCCTCTAATTGTTTATTTATCTTAAAAAAATACTTATACAAGACTGATAGGAGTTTACTTATTATGAATATTATAAAAAGAATTAATGCAATTATATATAAAGATTTTATAGAATCATTAAGAAATAAAACCGTATTTATAGTTATATTACTACCAATTTTAGCTTCGTTATTATTTTCTATAGTTGATAATGCTGAAATGAATAGAAGCTTCAATATAGGCGTTGTTGAGAATCAAGAAGGAGGAATTCATAGTTTTGTAAATAATTCTGTTAGCAATCTAAAAGCAGACTTATATGAAAATGTCGTATATGGAAAACAGGCAGTAGAATTAGGAAATATTGATGCTTTGCTAGTTAATGAAGATGATGTATTCTCTCTGTATATAAATAGTAGTCAGGCAATAACATATTTTTTCTTAAAAGATAGTTTAGAAGATATAATAAGAATGTATTTAAATCTTGAGACAAATCTTGAACTAGAGATAGTTCCTATGAATGTTGCTATATCAAGCTTGTCTTTTTTACCAGTTTGGATAACTGTAACTGTAGCTATGATTGGTGTACTAATTATATCTGGAAATTTTGCTGAAGAGAAAGAAAATAAGACAATCCATTCTATAATGCTTGCTCCAGCAAATAAGATAGAAATTTTATTAGCTAAAGGAATATTTTCTGTACTATTTACTTTTTTTACGATTTTTATAATGGCTATATTCAATGGTGTTTTTATAATTGGTATGAGAAATATATTTCTCTTGCTTCTATCTATATTAATAGCTTCTATAAGTTTTACAGCCATTGGCTTATTAATTGGGGCCTTTTCAGAAAGTCAGTCCTCAGCTAGATCAATAGCAACTATTATTTATTTTCCGTTATTATTTCCAACTTTAATTGCTGATGTCTCTGAGTTTACAAGAATATTTGCCCGCTTTTTTCCAACATATTATTTATACCAAAGTCTGGAAAAAATCTTGATCTATCAAGGAAGAGCAATTGTGTATAGTGATATGCTTATATTGCTAAGTTTTTCACTTTTCTTAACAATAATCACTTATATAAAATTTAGGAAGGTGCATATTTAATGAGAAAAAATAAAGGAATATATTTATTAAATAAATATTTAATAATTAATTTATTAATACTTATTCTAGTTTCTATTATATTTTCTTCTTCTGCTTTTTCACAGCGAAGATTCATGCTAAGGCATGAGGAGAGCGAAGAGATAATATTAGAAAAAAATATTAAGATCAGTTTTATTGAAGAAATATATATAAAATATGCTAATATGGAATTTGAATATATTTATCAAAACTTACACCCTGAAATAAAAGAATTAATAAGCGAAAGAGAGTATGTGAATTTTCAAAAAGAAAATTTCGAAAAGTATAATTTAAGGATAGAGGCTATTGAGTTGGGGGATAAAGCAGAAATTGTATCTTTACCTCGAAGCTTTAATAATATAGTGAATCTTAAGGAGGAGCAAGTTGTTCATAGAATTAAAGTAAGTTATACTTTGATTTTTACAACTCTAGGTAGTGAACATAGGCAAGATACTGAAAAAAATGTGTTTATCTTAGTTGATGGAGAGGAGCTTTATTTATTATGGGATCCTTCTGTAATAGATTAAAAGCGATATATAGAAAGGTGAATTTAAATGAGTGATGTTCTATTGCATGATAAGATAAATGAAGCTGAGAAAGAAGCTCAAATAGTAAAAGTAAGTAATCTAGAAAAACAATATGCTAATGTAAAAGCTGTTAATAAGATTAGTTTTTCTGTTACTATGGGAGAAATTTTTGGTTTTTTAGGCCCTAATGGAGCAGGAAAAACGACTACTATTAATATTCTCTTAGGCCTGGAAAGGAAAGATGATGGTAGTTGTAAGCTCTTTGGAAAAGAATCATCAAGTTTGGATAATAATATATATGGTAAAATTGGGGTTGTATTTGAAGAAAAAAATTTATATCAACGCTTAAGTGGATTTCATAATTTGAAATTCTTCGCAGATATGTATGGAGTATCAAGAGATCGGATTAATTATCTCTTAAATAAGTTTGGTTTAGATAATGCAGCTAAGAGACAGGTAAAGACTTATTCAAAGGGAATGAAGCAACGATTATTAATCTGTCGCGCCTTATTAAATGACCCAGAATTATTAATTCTAGATGAGCCTACAGGAGGATTAGACCCACTATCATTAGAAATAATTCATAAGTCAATTAAAGAATTTAAAACTGCAGGAAAAACAGTTCTTTTAAGCACACATTATATGCAAGAGGCTGAAATACTCTGTGACCGTATAGCTTTTATTAATCAGGGAAAAATAATTGCTCTTAGTAGTCCTGAAAATTTCAAGAAAGAATATGGAGAAGATATTTTAGAACTTAAATTTAATTTTAAAAATACAGATAAAATAAGAAAAGAAGATATAAACAGAATTAGAAATATACTAGAAAAGAATGATGAATTAATAATAGAAGAAAATAAATTATTAATTCATTTAAGCTTAAATTCAGATAACTGGGGAGAGCGCTTAGATAAGATTAGACAGATAGTAAGTATTACAAATATTCATTCAAGAGAGGCTTCATTACATGATGTTTTTATAAAATTAGCAGAGTAAGGGAGGCAAATACATGGGTGATTTTTGGCAGGGAGTTGAATTTTCACATCTACTTTTAGAAACTCATATTAATAAAGGTGATCTTGTTGTTGATGCTACTGCTGGTAATGGTTATGATACCATTTTTTTAGCTGAACTAGTAGGTATTGATGGCAAAGTATATTCCTTTGATATACAAAAACAAGCAATCGAGAATACTAGAAAGAAAGTCTTGGACAAGGGTTATGAAGATAGAATTTCTCTTATAGAAGATGGACACCAAAATATTGGTGAGTATCTAAAAAATGAAATTAAAGGTATAGTCTTTAATTTAGGCTATTTACCTGGTGCTGATAAAGATATTATTACTAAGAAAAATACTACAATAAAAGCCCTGAAAAAAGGAATTGAGTTACTATGTGTTGGAGGAATAATAGTGCTGGTTATTTATACAGGGCATTCTGGTGGTCAAGAAGAATTGGAAGCTATTAAGAATTTTTCTTTAGACTTGGATAATAAGAAATATAATGTATTAAACTATAAGTTTTTAAATCAGAAAAAATCTCCTCAAATTTTAGCAATCATTCGAAGACGTTAAGGAAATAGAGTTATAAACTTGGTCAATCTGAAGTAAATAACAGATATTAAGTAAATAATACAAGAATGGAAAAGGAGCTAATATATGTCTGTATATTATCGATATTCTACTTATTTAAAAGAAAAATACGGAGCTAAAACATATAAATTGCCAATTCATTTAGACTTGACTTGTCCTAATAGAGACGGTAATTTAGGAAGAGGTGGCTGTGCTTTTTGTGGTGAAGAGGCTACTGCTTTTGAGAACCATTCTTCTGATTTGCCTGTAAAAGAACAGCTCTTAAAAAATAAAGACCATATTGCTAGCAAATATAAAGCAAAAAAGTTTATTGCCTATTTTCAAAATTTCACTAATACCTATCTTCCTCTTGAGCAGTTGAAGAAATATATTGATGAGAGCTTAGAAATTGATGAGATAGTAGATATTACACTGTCAACAAGGCCTGATTGTGTTAGTGAGGAATATTTAGAAGAAATAGTAGCCTTAATTGCAGAAAAAAGACCTGAAGTAACTCTTAGTCTTGAATTAGGTTTACAAACTGTAAATTATCATACTCTTGATAAGGTCAATAGAGGACATACTTTGGCAGAGCTTATAGATGCAGTTTTAATAGCAAAAAAATATGCAATAAATCTTGCTGTACATTTAATTTTAAATCTTCCAGGGGATAAGATGATTGATGTAGTAGAAAACGCTAAAGTTTTATCAGCATTAGATGTTGATAATGTTAAATTACATGCTCTTTATATCAGAGAAGACACTGAACTTGGACGTTTATATCAAAAAGGTGAATTAGAGATAATAAGCCTGGAAGAATACATCGAAAGAGTAATAGTATTTTTAGAGCATTTGAAACCCGAAATAGCTGTACAAAGATTATTAGGTAGAGCACCTGGAGAGAAAACTTTGTTTGTAAATTGGGGATATAAATGGTGGGAGATACATGATATGATAGAAAAAAAGATGGAAAAATATAATAGATATCAGGGTAAGAATTTTAATTATTTAAAGGGTAAGGCTTTGAATTAGAGATGTTTTTTGAAATTAGCAAAAATCTATTTTTAAAAAAATACGATTAAGCTATTTGATAGTTAAATTTCAATTCTTGTACTATATTAAAACTATAGTTAAGTAAAGAAGACTATGCTACTTGACTTCTATCTAGATATTAAATAAGATTAAAGTATAAATGCAAATAATTTGCAAATAATAGATAAAGGAATAATTTGCATTAAAATATAGTATAAGTGGTGAGATAGATGAACAATGTCATTAAAGTAAAGAATGTTTCTTTTAAATATGATGAGCAGGTAGTTTTGAAAAATATTAATCTAAAAGTTGCAAAAGGTGATTTTCTTGCTTTGCTTGGTTCTAATGGTTCTGGAAAAACAACATTGATGAAATTAATCATTGGGGAATTAAAAGCTAGTAGTGGTTCTATAGAGCTTTTGGGTGAAAATGTAAGTAATTTTAAAAGCTGGTCTAAAATAGGATATATATCCCAACAGGTAAAGGAATTTAATCAAAGCTTTCCTGCAACTGTGCGGGAAGTTATTGCTGCAAATCTTTATTTTAAGATGGGATATTTTAAATTATTAAAAAAAGAATTATCAAAGAAGATTGATGAAAGCCTTAAATTACTGGATATGTATCAGTATAAAGATCGACAGATTGGCAAACTTTCTGGGGGACAACAACAGAGAGTATTTATAGCTCGAACTCTAGTAACAGACCCTGAGATTATATTTTTGGATGAGCCTTTGGTTGGAGTAGATGAAAATAATCAAAAGGAGTTTATGAGTATTATTAATAAACTTAATCGTGAATTAGGAATAAGTATAGTGATGATCTCTCATGACATACATATTGTTAGTAGTGAGGCAAATAAAATTGCCTGCTTTTCTGATGGTGATCTATTTCTTCATTCTGCTGATGACTTTACTTATGATGATTATGTAAAAAAAGTTAATAATGATAGAGTATTTCTTCCTGAGCATGATCATTCAGAGGAAAGTGATTCATATGCTTGAAGTTTTTACATATTCGTTTATGCAGAGAGCTTTTATAGTAGGTAATATGATTGCTATTATAGCACCTTTGATAGGAGTATTCTTAATACTCAAGCGCTTGTCTTTAATTGGTCATACACTGTCACATGTAGCTCTAGCAGGTATAGCTTTAGCTTTATTAATAGGAGTTTATCCAATTCCAGTAGCAATTCTAGTAGCCTTATTGGCAGCCTTAGGGATAGAAAAACTAAGAGAAGATTACAGTGATTATGCAGAATTGTCTTTAAGCATTGTATTAGCAACTGGGCTAGGCTTAGCAACAATTTTAATAAGTCTATCCAGAAATTCAGCTGGAATTATGAGTTATCTTTTTGGAAGTATTACATTAGTTACTATTACAGATTTATATACAGTAATTCCATTAAGTATAGCTATAGTATTGGTGATATTTATCTATTATTATGGTTTCTTTTTTCTGGCTTTTAATGAGAAAGATGCGAGATTGGCTGGGGTTCCTGTTAGATTCTTGAATACTTTGTTTATAATTTTAATAGCTATTACAGTTTCTCTATCAATGCGAATTGTAGGTGGTTTATTGATTTCATCACTGATAAGCTTACCAGTTGCAACAGCACTGCAAATTGCTAAAAGTTTTAAACAAACAGTTATATATAGTGTAATCACAGCAATAATTTCTGTAAATTCTGGTTTAATTATATCTTTTTATCTGGACTTAGCCCCTGGGGGTACAATTATCCTTACTAATGTTTTTTGTTTATTTATAGTAATAATATATAACGCTGTTAAAAGGAGTATGAAATGAAAAGAGAATTAGATGATTTTATAATAGTTTTAAAGGAAAAAGGAATAAGGCTAACTAAACAAAGAGAGGCAATTATTGATGTCTTACTTGAAGCAGAGCGCCCCATTACAGCCTTGCATATTTTTCAGAAATTAGAAGAGAAATTTCCGAAATTACAATTATCCACAGTTTATAGAAATTTAAATCATTTTGAGGATTGCGATATCCTCCGAAAAATGGATTTAGATATAAATAATAAAGAAAGCTATTTTGAATTAGTTAGGGGTGAACACCATCATCATTTGATATGCGTAGATTGTGATGACATTGTCCCCCTTGATTGTCCTTTGCAGGACTATCAAAAAAAGGTCTGTTCTGAGACAAATTATACGATTATTGACCACAATATAAAATTATTTGGGATTTGTCCAGACTGTAAAAAAAATGAAAATAAGATATAGTATTAATAGGACATTCTTCTTCTAACATATTCTCTATTATAAAGAAAAAAAAGGAGGCTTATTATGTTATTAGAAGGATTAAAGATTGCTTTTGCTTTAACAGGTTCATATTGTGTATTTGATCAGGTGATTCCCCAGGTAGAGAATTTAGTGAAAGAAGGAGCCGAAGTATATCCTATAATTTCTTATGAAGTAGCAAAGACAGATAGTAGATTTGGTAAAGCTAAGGATTTCATTGCTGCATTAGAAGATATTTGTAAAAAGGAAGTTATTAAAACTATGGAAGGTGCAGAGCCTATAGGTGTAGTTCATCCTGTAGATTTAGCTATCTTATCACCCTGTACTGGTAATTCTCTAGCTAAATTAGCTGATGGCTCATGTGACTCACCTGCTTTGATGGTAATGAAAGGTATGCTTAGAAACAACAAAGCAGTAGTTATTGGAATTGCTACAAATGATGGTCTGGGAATTAATGCTAAGAATTTAGGGATCTTATTAGCTAATAAAAATGTATATTTTATACCATTTGCTCAGGATAACTATCAAAAAAAACCCAATTCCTTAGTTGCAAAATTTGATTTGACTATAGCTACCGTCAGAAAGGCTTTAGAAGGAGAACAATTACAACCAATTCTTAAAAATATTAATAACAAGCATAAAGGATGAAAAGTATTATGATGATCAAAGAAAATTATTATCAACTTAAAAATCAATTAGAAAAGAAATACTATAAAGAAACTTCAGATGATGAGAGGAAAAAGAAAGGTCAATTTTTTACTCCTTCATATATTGCTGAATTTATGGTAGATTGGATTATGGAAGACTATAAAGATAGCTACAATATACTTGATCCTGCTCTTGGAACCGGTATTTTTCTGGAGAAAATTATTAAGAAGAAGAAGCATATGAACTTCCATGCTTATGAAAAAGATCAATATTTATATAAATTAAGTACGGATATCTTTCCTTGCAGTGATCAAATAAAGATCTTTAATGATGATTACTTAATTAACTGGGGAAAAAAATATGATACTATTATTTCTAATCCACCTTATTTGATATATAAAAAATATAATAGTAAAAAATTAATAAAATATTTTAATCAAAAGCTGGATATTAATTTATCTGGCTTTAGCAATTTATATATATTATTTTTATTAAAATCTCTTTATGAACTCAAGGAAAATGGTAGAATGGCATATATTATACCTTCGGACTTTATGAATGCAGATTATGGTGTAGAAATAAAAAAAATAATTAAAGAGTTTGCATCATTAAGACATGTAATATTCTTGAATTATAATATCTTTGAACCTGTTACTAGCAGTTCAATTTTATTATTTGAAAATAAAAAGATTAAAAATAAAAGAAAAATTTCTTTTTTAAATATTAAGAGTAAAAAGGAATTTCTTAATTTTTTTGAGGATAAAGATAGTTTAAATTCTCTAAATAACTTAAATGTTAACAATAAGAAATCTATAGTTTTAGAAAAAATTGATCCAGAAAAAAAATGGACTTTTTATTATTTGAGGAAAAGGAAAAAGCACTATAAAAATCTTGTTCCCCTATCTAAATATGCCCGTGTTCATAGAGGTATTGCAACAGGGGCAAATAAGTTTTTTTTATTAAATAGTGTTGAAAAGGAGGCAAGAAAAATAAAGAAAAAATATCTCTTGCCTTGTCTAAGTAGAGCAATATATGCTAAAAACGATTTTTTTATAAAAGAGGATTGGGATAAATTATTGAAAGAAGAGAAAAAAGTATATTTGCTAAATGCCCATCAGGAAGATGGACAGGATGAAAATATAAAAGAGTACATAAAATATGGTTCTAGAGCAGCTTATGACAGAAGGTATCTAACAAGTAATAGAAAACCATGGTATAGCATAGAAAACATAGCTCCGGCTGAAATTTTAGTTAAAGTTTTTAATCGGGGTAAAATTTCTTTTATTATTAATGAAGCAGCTGTCTATAATTTAACAGCTTTTCATTGTATTTATCCAGAAAAAAAAGAGTATTTTTCATTATTAAAAGCCTATCTATTAACAGACTTAGCTAAAGATATTATTGAAGAGAATGCAAGGACTTGCGGAAATGGCTTGAAAAAATTTGAGCCTAATGATATTAGCAATTCGTACATCCTTGATTTATCCATAATTAATAAAAAAGACGTTGAGCAGTTATTAGACTTATATCAAAGTTATCGAAATAGAATATTAAATAAAGAGGATATAAGAAAACATTTAGAAAAGGAGTATATTAGTGAAATTTTTAAAAAGTATATGTAATATGCAATGAAGGTTTTTTCATAACTTTAGTTGACATTCTATGGTAGATAAGCTATAATATTTTAAATGTATCCCGATAGAAGTAGAGGAGGAATAGTATGAAAGTAGAAATAATGGATACCACGTTAAGAGATGGAGAACAGACATCAGGTGTTTCATTTACAGCTATCGAAAAATTAAGTATAGCTAAATTTTTGTTGAAAGAAGTTAAAGTAGATAGGATTGAAATTGCTTCTGCAAGAGTATCTCAAGGAGAATTAGCTTCTGTTAAAGAAATTACAAAATGGGCTAAAGAACATAAAATTCTAGATCAAATAGAAGTATTAGGATTTATAGATGGGAATAAATCATTGGATTGGATTTATGAAGCTGGTGCTAGGGTTGTAAATATGCTTTGTAAAGGTTCGCTAAAGCATGTTGAAATTCAGCTAAAAAAGACAGCAGAGCAGCATCTTTCAGACTTAAAACAATCTATAGCATATGCTAAAGAACTTGGAATTGATGTAAATCTTTATTTAGAGGATTGGTCTAATGGTATGATAGACTCGCCTCAATATGTAATTAACTTAATAGAAGGTTTGAAAAATGAAGGTATTAAGAGATTTATGCTACCTGATACATTGGGGGTTTTAAGTCCAGTTGAAACCGAAAGATTTTGTAAAGAAATGGTAAACAAATTCCCTGGATTAAAATTTGATTTTCATGCACATAATGATTATGGATTAGCGGCAGCCAACTCATTAGCTGCAATAAATGCTGGTGTAAATGGCTTGCATACTACTGTA
Organism: Halanaerobiaceae bacterium ANBcell28; assembly: GCA_037623315.1. Lineage (GTDB taxonomy): Bacteria > Bacillota > Halanaerobiia > Halanaerobiales > DTU029 > JBBJJH01. Next base: position 112,502 of record JBBJJH010000003.1, on the reverse strand, counting down.
AACGGTCTTGGAGAGAGAACTGGTAATACAGACCTTGCTGAGATAGTAGTCTGTATTAATGATCATCTGAAAGGCAAAACATCAGTAGAAGAAAGCAAATTATATGAAATTAGTGATTTAGTAGAAAGATTTAGTGGTGAAAGAATTGCAGCTAATGCTCCTATTGTTGGGGACAATGTTTTTACTCAAGTTTGCGGAGTACATGCTGATGGAGATAATAAGGGTGATCTGTATCATAATAAATTATTACCAGAACGATTTGGTAGAATAAGAAAATATGCCTTAGGTAAAACATCTGGTAAAGCCAGCATAAAGAATAACCTGGACTTATTAGGTATAGAACTAGATAAAGATTCATTAAGAAAAGTTACAGAAAGAGTAATTGAATTAGGCGATAAGAAAAAGAATATTACCATAGAAGATTTACCATATATTGTTTCTGATGTTCTAGAAGATAATCTTATTGAAGAAAATGTAAAACTAAACAATTATTATATTTCATATGCACATGGTTTGAAACCTGTAGCAACATTAAGTATTGATATTTATGATGAACAATATGAAGCTTCTGCTAATGGAGACGGTCAATATGATGCTTTTATGAATGCTATTACACAGATATATAGTTCTATAGAAAGAGAACTTCCAGCTTTAATGGACTATAACGTATCAATTCCTCCAGGAGGACATACCAATGCATTAGTAGAAACTGTTATTACCTGGAGTTATTTGGACAAAGAGTTTAAAACAAAAGCTTTAAACCCTGATCAAACAACAGCAGCTATAGAAGCTACAATTAAAATGCTAAATTATATAGAAAACTATTTTTAAGTAGAAAAAAGCAAATGAGCAGTAATGTCTGCAAATTTGCTTTTTTTTGCACTACTCTACAAAACTTCCTCGAATCCTTATATTTTCATTATGTGGCTTTCCTTTTAACTCAATGAATCTACTTTTCTCAAGAGATTTTAATTTTATTTTATCATTTTTATTAAGTAGTATTGATTCACTTGCTTTTATACTTTCTTTACCATCGATTTCTAGTTTGCCTTCTAGCAGATACACAATTCCAAGCATATCATTATCTAGCTTTAAATTATACTCTTTGTCTTTATTTATTTTAATATCTTTATAAACTAAGTCTGTGTGTAAATTGATAGGAGTATTATTATCAATAACTATTTTACTGTATAAACCTTCTTCTTCTATGACTTTCATATCCTTAGAATTAACTTGAAAATATTCTGGATCAGATTGTTTAAACTTCTCTGGTAATTTAAGCCACAATTGAATTCCATGACTTAGACCATCCTCGCCAGGTGCTTCTGAGTGTACAATGCTTTTTCCTGCATTAAAAGCTTGTATTCCACCTTTTTTTACTTCTCTTTTGTTTCCCTGATTGTCTTCATGCTTAAATGAGCCATCAAGCATATATGAAATAGCTTCAAAACCTCTATGTTCATGTGGTGGAAATGCTGCAGGCGCTTCTACAAAAAATTCATCCATAAGTACAAAAGGATCATGATGTTTATTATAGTTATTAGTAGGAAATACTCTATTAACTTTTGCTCCTTCACCTTCATTCATTTTTACACTTTTTACAATTTGATATTTTCCCATAGAATTTAACCTCCTTAGAAACTTTCTTGTATTACTTCTTTTTATTAGTATATATTATTATTACTATTAATTTAGTAAACTATAATACATTTTTTTATTTTCCTTAAGTATTATATGAAGAATTTTAAGATTATATCAAATACATAGCTATTATAATTATAGAATCAGTTTGTATAATAAGCTTTTCTAAATCAAAAGAAGGAAAGTAATGAATTCTCTTGAATATAAAATATAAATAGAATTTTAACATATTGAAACATTAGTGTTTATTTAGGAGGAGTATGGTGAAATCAAAAATTATTACAGTTAAATCATATAAATATAATAATAAAAAACATTATCAGTGGCCTGTGACAATATTAGAAGAAAATGAAAACTATCTAATTACAAAGGGAGAAACTGGACGAATATTAACACATTTTACGCGGAAAAAGGAATTTATTTTTGATAAACAATCTATAGAATTTTTTTCATTTAAAGAGTGGTTTACTTTAGCTATAAATATTAATAATCAGAAAGCAGAGAGCTATTACTGCAATATAAATAGACCTGCCACATGGGAAACTGATGATGTATTAACATTTGTGGATCTAGATCTAGATTTGGTTAAAAATAAAGGTGAAGACTGGAAGGTTGTAGATCAGGATGAATTTGAAGAAAATAGCAGGAAATATAATTATCCATTAGAATTGATAAATAGAACAAAAAAAGAATTATATGATTTAATCTCGAGAGTAGAAAAAAAGGTTTTCCCTTTTGATGGAAGCCTATTAAAGTATGTATAACTTGACTAAATTGTAGAGGAGGGAAATGAAATGGCAAAGCTAAAAGAAAGAGAAGATTGTCCAAACATTCCTGTTAATAAAGAAGATTGCAAATGTGCTTCAACTACTTGCAACAGACATGGTTTATGCTGTGCTTGTATTGAATATCACAGGAATAATGGTGGAACCCCTGGCTGTTTATAATTTCAGTGCTTGACAAAAGACTTCGTATGCTATTATAATAGATAGCAAATAGTATATAGTGTACAGCTGAATAGTAGCAAATGAGAAATAATAGCGAGCAGTGTTGGTGAAAGGCTGCATAATTTGTGAAAGGCACAGCATTTTAGGTACATAAATTCAAGTGGTCAGTATTTTTTCTGACAACTGGGGTGGAACCGTCCGCAAATTTGGACCCTCAGGCCTTATTGGTCTGAGGGTTTTATTTTTATTACAAATTTTAAAAAAACAGATATTCAGGAGGTTATTTTAATGAAGAAGGAAATTAGTGGCGAAGAATTAATGACTCAGATTGTAGCTCTGTGTAAAAGAAGAGGTTTTATTTATCAAAACTCAGAGATCTATGGAGGGATGGCAAATACCTGGGATTATGGTCCTATGGGTGTAGAACTTAAGAATAATGTAAAAAAGGCTTGGTGGAAAAGCTTTGTTCAGGAAAGAGCAGATGTAGTAGGTTTAGATTCTGCTATTATTATGCACCCAAAAACATGGGAAGCTTCAGGTCATCTTAATAATTTTAACGATGCTTTGATTGATTGTAAAACATGTAAATCTCGTTTTAGGGCTGACCATATTATCGAAGATGCTATAAATGAAGATGTAGAAGGTAAAACTGAAGATGAAATGACAGAAATTATCCATGAAAACGAACTAAAGTGTCCAAGTTGTGGTAATGTAGATTGGACAAATGCTAGATCCTTTAATCTAATGTTTAAAACCTTTCAAGGAGTTGTAGAAGATTCCACAAGTGAAGTATATTTAAGACCAGAAACAGCTCAGGGCATATTTGCTAATTTTAAAAATGTAGTAGATACTACCAGAGTTAAATTGCCTTTTGGTATTGCACAAATCGGTAAAGCATTTAGAAATGAAATAACACCCGGAAATTTTATTTTTAGAACTAGAGAATTTGAACAAATGGAATTAGAGTTCTTTGTAATGCCAGGTGAAGATGAAGAATGGTTTACTTATTGGCGTCAATATACAATGGATTGGTTGCTTGACATGGGATTGTCAGCTGATCGATTGAAATATAGTGATCATCCAGAAGAAAAGCTATCACATTATTCCAAAGCAACTACTGATATAGTTTATAAATTTGCTTTTGGTTGGGAAGAATTATGGGGTATTGCTAATAGAACAGATTTTGATTTAAAATCTCATATTGAGCATTCAGATAAAAAGCTTACTATATTTGATCATGAAAAAGGAGAACATATTGTACCTTATGTTGTAGAACCGTCAGTAGGAGTAGATAGAATGTTATTAGCATTCTTAACTGATGCCTATACAGAAGATGAAGTGGATGGATCAACTAGAACTTATCTAAACTTAAATCCAGAATTAGCTCCGATTAAAGCAGCTATTTTCCCACTAAGTAAAAAAGAACCACTACGTGGTATGGCTAAAGAAATTTATGAGAAGCTAAATAAATGTTTCAATGTAGAATATGATGAAAGCGGGAGTATTGGTAAGCGTTACCGCAGACAAGATGAAATTGGTACACCTTACTGTATTACTGTTGACTTTGATAGTGTAGATGATAAAAAAGTAACTATAAGAGATAGAAATTCTTTAGAGCAAGATAGAATAGATATTGCTAATGTTTTAGATTATTTATTAGAAAGAATTTAGTTTAGATTATTTTTTATAGTGTGAGCATAATTTTGAAATAATCTTTTAAAAAATAAATGATTGTATAGGAAAGGGTCATTTTAGTAAAATTAATGACCCTTTTTCTAGATTTTATCTAAGTGATAATATTCCTTATTGAGGTACACCTATAAACATTTCTACATATATATATCCTTGTTCAGCTTGTTTAACTCCTACACCTATATGTGTAAAGTCTGGATTTAATATGTTTCTTCTATGTCCACTAGAATTCATTAATGACTGGTGAGCTCTTTCTACTGAGCTGTTTTGAGCAAGGTTTTCTCCAGCATATTGATAGTTTATACCGTATTCGTTCATCATATCAAAAGGGCTACCGTAGGTAGGAGAATTATGGCTAAAGTAGTTGTTATCAATCATATCTTGAGCTTTTACTCTAGCTACTCTTGATAATTCAGGATCTTCTATTAATTCTGGCAAACCATAGCGCCTACGTTCTTGATTGACTAGGTTAATTAATTGTCTTTCTTGATCTGTTGCTGCTTCTATAGGTTCATCCCTTACTGGAGGAGTTTGTTCTTCCGGTTCGGGAGTAGGTTCTGGCGTAGGTTCTGGAGTGGGTTCTGGTCTAAGTGCTGGATCTCTTGGTTCTTCTATTTCTCCATTTCTATCAGGATCTGTTCCAGTTTCATCAGGATCAGGACTAATAGGTTCTTCTACATCTGCTCTTTCATCTATCGGTCTTTCACTAGGTTCTCTTGTTCCTGGTCTACGACGCCCATCTCTTACAACAGGTTCAGTATGTGTAGAATCAATTACTCCAACTCGAAAGTTATCAAATCTAATAACATACCAATCATCTAATCTACCAAGTACTCTAACTACTTCATTAGCTTGTAATGTTGTAAGGGTTTGATGGTTTACGCTGGCTCCTGATTTCACCTCAGTATTTTCTAATAAACGTGCATATCTTACTTCTGCCATCCTAAAGATAGAAGAAGTTAAGGGTTCTACTGATTGCGTTCTTTCTTGGTCAATACAGGAACTTAGTAATAAGATAATAGTAATGAAAAGTATTGGAATTGTTAATATTTTCTTCATTATTTATATAGCCTCCTATTTGTAATTTATAATACTTTTTTATATAATTTCACTAAGGTAGATTTATTATTCAACTTAATTTTTTGATAAATTTTGTTGAATTTTTTAAAATAAGCAGGAAAATGTATCATCTGTGTTTAATCTATTATTAATAGCTTTATTCTTATTATACGGCTATATAATCTTATATATTTTTTGGTTTTTTACTCTTATTAATAGTAAGGTTTTAAAAGGAGGGTATAATAATTACTAAGAAAGAAAACTTAATAAAGAATATTTTTTTAAAATATTTGATTAAAGTATAAAGCAAAGAAATAAATACTAAGAAATTCATATAAGATTTATTAGACATAAATAACGTTTAAATAATCAATATAAAAAAGGAGATATATTATGGAAAATAAAATTGCTTTAATTACTGACAGTACTTGTGATTTACCTAAGGATTTATTAGACAAATTTTCAATTGAGGTTTGGCCATTAAAAATAATTTATAAGGACAATGAATATCAGGACAGAATAGATATAAGTCCTAAAGAAATATATGATAGATTCGAGGAGGAAATCCCTTCCACATCAATGCCTTCTCCTGCAGAAATGCAATCAAAATTTGAAGAATTAAAAGATAAAGGCTTTACACATGTAATAGCAATACTTATATCCAGTGGTCTTAGTGGTACATATAATGTATGTAAAATGGCTAGTGAAGGCGTAGAAGGTTTAAAAATTGAAGTTATAGATTCAAAACTTCTTTCTTTAGGTTTGGGTAGATTAGTTTTGTATGCACGTAATCTTATTGACGAAGGAAAATTAGGTTTTGAAGAAATGGTTGAAAACATAAAAAACAAAACAGATGATGTTAATTTGAATTTTGTTGTGGGAACCCTAAAATATCTTAAAGCTGGTGGCAGGATAGGTAGGGTAAGAGGTACAATTGGAGAATTGTTAAACATTAAACCTATAATTTCTATCAATGAAGAAGGTGTATATTACACCATTGATAAGGCTCGAAGTAGAAAGGCATCGCTAAACAAACTATTTAATAATCTTAAAGAAAAAGTAAAGGACGGTTTATGTTATGTAGATGTATTACATGCGAATGCAGAAGAAGAAGCTCAGGCTTTAATAGATAAATTTAAAAAGCTTTCTAATGTTAAAGGCACATTTTTTGGGGAAGTTGGTCCAGCTATAGCTGTTCATGCAGGGCCAGGATTAATAGGTGTTTGTGTTACTTATTTATCTAATAAAACATTTGATCTTGAATAGGAGGAGTGCATTATGCAGAATTTTGAGTTTCATAATACTACTAAAATTATTTTTGGTAGAGATAGGGAAAATGATATTGGAAAAGAGACGAAAAAATATGCTGATAAGATATTATTACATTATGGTGGAGGAAGCATAAAAAAATATGGTCTTTATGCAAAGCTTGTTAAGTCTTTAGAACTAGCAGGTGTTGACTTTATAGAATTAGGCGGAGTAAGACCTAACCCGCGCTTAAGCTTAGTTAAAGAAGGTATAAAAATCTGTCAAGAAAATGATATTAATTTTATATTAGCTGTTGGTGGAGGAAGTGTTATAGATTCAGCTAAGGCTATAGCTATTGGTGTACCTTATACAGGTGATGTATGGGACTTCTATACTGGAAAAGCAGAAATAAAAGAAGCCCTTCCGCTTGGGGTAGTATTAACTATACCTGCTGCAGGTAGCGAATCTAGTCCTTCTTCTGTAATAACAAAAGAAGAAGGAGATTATAAGAAGGGTTGTGGGTCAAAATTAATTCAACCTCAATTTGCGATTTTAAATCCTGAAGTAACTTTCACTCTACCGGATTATCAGACAGCTTGTGGTGCAGCAGATATTATGGCACATATTATGGAAAGATACTTTACACATACAAAAAATGTTGACCTCACTGATAGGTTATGTGAGAGTGTACTTAAAACTATCATTAAAAATGTTCCTATAGTACTAGAAAATCCTAAAGATTATGATGCTCGAGCAGAAATTATGTGGGCAGGAAGCGTAGCTCATAATGACTTATTAGGAACAGGTAGAGTTGAAGATTGGGCTTCTCATGCAATTGAACATGAAATAAGTGGAATCTATGATGTAGCACACGGGGCGGGATTGGCAATTATTTTTCCGGCCTGGATGAAATATGTCTATAAAGAAAACATAAAGAAATTTGTACAATTTGCTGTAAGGGTATGGGATATAGAAGCAGATTTCGAAAATCTTGAAAAAACTGCTATTGCTGGAATTGAAAAATTAAAAGGTTTTTTTGAATCTATTGGCTTGCCAGTCACTTTTGCTGATTTAAATTTAGCAGAAGATAAATTAGAGATAATGGCAGAGAAGTGTGTTGAATATGGAGAAGTAGGTAATTTTAAAAAATTAGGAAAAGAAGATGTATTAAATATTTATAAATTAGCTTTAAAATAAAAACTTAATATAAATATGAGTAAAAAAAGTTTGAATGTAAAAATCCCGCTAATTGAACTGACCTTTGTCAAGTATTTAGTGGGATTTTTTATTGCCTAGGTAATTTAAAAGTTCTTAGCTTCATAAGGGGAATAGTATATTAGTCCTATTGTATAAAAAAAAGTAATAATTTAGGAGCGTATATTATATATTTTTTTATTAATACATATAAATTTTGAAAATAATTTATTTTTTATGCAGGAAATTTAAAAGATATATTGAATTATATATATGCCAATATATTCTATATATACAAATAAAATAAAAACCAACATCATAATGCCTTTTATGGAAAAGCAAAGTATTAAAGGTTTTATTTTAATTATAAAACATTTTAATCAAAATGATTAATTTTTATATTTATTTACTATATAAAATTTCAAATACATACTTATGAGAGGAGTACATATGAAATGGACATTATTAATCAAACAAACAGGACCATTCTTCTTGAAGAGGTGAATCCTAGAAAGTTGGATTTGATTACCTTAATAGGAGATGTGAAGGGAGTTGAGAGTCTTGATGATGAAAAAATAAAAGAAATTAACGAACATTTATTAGTAGGTAGTTTTGATGAATTTTTAGATAAATTCACACCTGCGATTTATTCATACTATAATGCTGCAAGTCAAAGGGTAATATATAGCTTAGAAAAACCAGAAGGGGTAGCTGAAAATAATATTTCAGAAATACGCCTTGACCAAAATAATGATTTCTTAAAAATGTTATTTACTCTAATTGATACAAAAAAGAGCCAGGGTAGAAGAAATGTTGATTTTAAATTTGAAAATGTGCTTGATATGATTTCTCCGAAAAAAGTTATGGAAGATATTAAACAGGTAAGAAAAGAGATAAGTTATTTATATGACAAGTATGATGAATTGGAAGAAGAAGACCCAAGAAAGTTGAAGTTTGGTGATAAACTAAATTACAAATTTGAAGAAGCCAGTAGAAATTACAATAATGTACTTGGAATGCTACCTTTAGCAATCGAAGATGTTAAAACAAGATTGTTATTAGGTGAAAATCAAGATGATGCTGAAGCTGAAGAAGTTCAAATTGGTAAATTGACAATGGGTGAAGATGGAGAACTGAAAATCATTGAAATATCAGAAGATGAACAAGAAGCACTTCCTGCAACAACAGTGGAAAAGGAAAGGAGTAATGCTTTAGTAGAAATTTTTGAAGAAGATTATGAAGCAATTACTGAAAACCCAACTCCATATGTAAAAGATTTGGTAGTGAGAACTTTTGCACCAATATCTGTTGCAGATTCTGAGGTGGATGTGGAAAAAGAGATCGCAAATTATAATAATTATCTTGAGTTTTATAAAGAATCAAAGGATAATTTTGTGCAAACTGCAAAACCACTTATAGAAAAAATACTTGGTATAAAGATGTTCTTTGATCAATATCAAACTGATATTAATGGTATGAGACCAAAGTTATTATTAAGTAATTGCAAGATAGATATGATGGTTAAAACTAATAATAAACCACGTATTGAAACATATTTGAATACCGTAAATGGTAAAAATAATTTCTCAGATACTATTTGGTACGGAATTTTTCCTGCAGTTGAAATGGATTCAGCTAATAAAATAGAAACTAGACGGGAACGGTTTAAAGGTACTGAAAAAGAAGATACTCCAAAAGGAAATACATTAGAATCTTTAACTGCATTTTTAGATATAGCTCAAAAATATAAGATACAAATATTTTTTAATTTCCAGGCAAATGAACAGACTACTTTTAATGACATGGCTACTAAAGGCATGGATAAGTATCTTGATAAGACACAAGTTCTTTTAAGACAAGATTATAGCGAGTTTTCAATACCTTGTTTGCCGAACTTTACAGTGATACCCGAAGATAAGTCTGGAGTTGTCTTGGACAAAAAGATGGTTAAAAATGAAAATGGCGGTGTATCTTTATCACAAGAAAAAGAAGATATATTAAAGCTATGGTTGAAAGGTGTATATATTGATGCAGCTTATGTTGCGGCAGGTACAGTAGCTGCCTATCAATGTCCAGATTACTTAGATGAAAACTTTAAAAAAGTATCAAATAAGTTTCCAGGAGTTAGATTTGATATAGAAAGTGGCGATAATGCCATGAAAATACCTACTACTCTTGCTAAGGAAATCACAGGATTTACAAATAGAATTAAAAATACAATAAATAGAAATAATTTTGGTTTTGTATTTTCCTCTGAAAATGCTGAGTTAAATGGAAGAACAATAAGCAGAATAACTGTTTATAAAGCTAGAAATATGGCACTTACAGATGATGGTTATGATTCTATTTATAAGACTCTTGTTACTACTTATATAGAAAGGATTTTAAGATTTAAAACAAGTGATTTTAAACAAGATAAAATAATAAAATTCTTTAGTAACAATCCAAATAGTCAAAAAAGTACATGGCTTAATAATAAAGGTTATGTTAATTCTGTATTACAAACAGGCGACGATATATCTTATGAAATAGACTTAGAGACTAATATCTGTCATCTAAACATTATGTTTAATGGTAATGTTAAGAATCTTGATGTTAATATCACTAAGAGTACTTCTGCTGTAGGTTAATATAGCAGATATCTAAAACAAGTACTTATGAAGATTTATATTATAAATACATTTACATTTACATTTTCTCACAAGATATTAATCCAATGAAATACTAGAATTTAGAATTAATACAAAGAACTAAAATGAGGAGGTGATAAATTATGAGTTCAAGGTTAGTTATTGAGAGTCCTGATGAAAGTATTATTTTAGGTTCAGACAATATTATGTCAGTATCATATGAATCTGATACTCCAGATGATTCAAATGCTAGAGCATCAGATATTGGAGCTTCTCTTATAGTTAAAGGTAAAATTATAACTACTGTTAGTGGTGAAGAAGCTGATGATACTAGAAAACTAGCAATATGGTCTTTAGTTAAGTCTGAAAAAGCTGATGCTTATCGCGATGCAGTTTTAGAAATAATTGCTGCTGATTCAGTGGTTCGAAAAATCCATTTTCCCCACGCATTTGTTGTTGATTACATAGAGGATTTTGACCACGCTGAAGGTACAGGTAAATTTGAATTAGTTATAAGACAGAAAAAAGATAAGATTGAAGATGTATCAATAGAAGGAGGATATGCAGCAGAATAATTCAACTTACAAAGGGGATAAATTGTATTTTATTTATCCCCTTATTAATATTTAAAAGCAATTTTTTTTCTATAAAAGATTGCCTTGAATATAATAATTATTTACTCCAATTGTAAGTAATTATTATAATCAAGCTTGACTGCGACTTCCTAATACTAACTATAAAGAGGTGATAACTTGAAAGAAGTAATTAGAGAAAAATTAAATAATATGGATGATTTAGAACAAAGAAATAGACTAAAAAATATTTTGTGGGATGTTTTTAAAGAGCTTGTTGACTATCAAGAAGAATTTAATAAACAACTGGAAAAAAAGATATTTGATGAAATAGATGATAGTGAAGAAAACTTTAGCATTTACACAACTATAGTTAAAAGGAAAAACTTAAGTATTTTAAGTGATTTTCTTCAAGCTATGAAAAAGGAAGACGAGGAAGAAGTGCAATATGATAAAAAGGTCTTATTAGAAAAAATTAACGAAAATAAGTCTGTAAAAATTTCAACAGTTTTCATCGAAGAATCTTATAATCAAATTGAAAGAATAAAAAATGCTAAGCATATGTACTCTGGAAAAATTGTATGCGAAGATAGAGAAATTCCGATAATCTTGAACTTAGAATATAATGACCAATATATTATGATAGAAAAAGATATGCATAATAATTTTATAGAAAACGGTGTAAGATGGAAGACCGTTTTTAATCCCTATATACGTCGATGTTTTGACGTAATTATTGTAGATTGTGATGAAGATTTAAGTGAAGTGAATGATTTTAAAGAGATTACATTTGATTTAGAGGAATATCAAGAAAATACACTTTTAGATTTTGTGCCTGTATGGAATATAAAAAAAATAGATGTAAAAACTCAGGGTTTTCCGTTGCCAGCTAATGATAAAGTTAATTATGAACATGTATTATCTTTTGATTCAATGGGTGTAGATAATGGATATCTAATAGTTCCCAATCAAAATTTTATTACTGTCCGTAAAACAAAAGAGAATTTGTTGGTTGTAAGTAAGGATAGCGAAGCTACTAATTGGGAGGTATTTGAGTTTAACCAGGATGAAAAATTAATAGAAAATGAGAAATTACAGGTCAAATTATTATCAAATAAAAGAAAAAAACAATTTACTAGTCGTTTTGTAAATAAAGAAGAAAGTTCTATTAAAAGCATTGGAGAACTAAATAGATTAGTAAATAGCTTTGAAATGCTTGATGGCCTAACTTTAGAAAAAATAGAGATATTAAATAGAGTACCTTCAAATGCTTTGGGTTATGATTTTAATTATTATATAACAGATGAACTAAGGGCTGATAAATTTAAAAAAGTACTATGCTTAGAATTTAAATCAGAAATAAATGATTATTTGAATGAAGATTATATAAGTTTTATTGTTTCAGAAATTCAATTTTACTTTCCTGAGTATATTTGTAAAGGAGTAATAGAATAATGGATTACTTGTGGGATGTACTAATAAAAGCAAAAACTAATGGAGTAAATTCAAAAAAAATAACTTTTGAATTAGGTGAGCGTTTTTCTCCATATATGGAACTGAGCGATACTTATATAAACTTCAATAGTATTAATAATAAAGTTGATATAAATCCATACTACAGATTTTATGATATATTTAAAGACCTTTTTGATCCTACTTATGAAGAAAATATGGAGTTGCGACAAGTATTATTGGATATATTGATACATTTTTTAACTAGATTAGATCTGAAAAGGGGTATGGATAAAAAAGAATTTTATAAATTATTTATTTATAGAGAGATTAGAAATGGATCTTTTGGAAAAGAAGTTCAAAAAGGAATAGAATTTTTTTCTATAAAAGAAAAGAATATTTTGTTAGAAAATATTCTTAAATTATATATTACAAATAATCATATGTTTTGTTTAAAAAATACCATCAAAAAAATATATACTAATTCAGTGGTTTATATAAATAAACTAGATGAAAATGAAGTTTTAGTTTATTTAATAAACCAAGATAGTCAAAAAAATATTAATATTATAAAAGCAATTGAAAACATATTCTTACCTATAAATTTCAATATGAAGGTTTATTGGAGATTTCATTTTGGAGTTATAGGACTTCAAGAAACAATGAAAATTAATTCGATTTCTATATATTAAGAAAGGGATGATGAGATGAAGTCATATAGGCTTAACCCTAAGGACAATACTGATGACGGAAGAAGATTTACTAGAAGTGAACTTACAGAAATGTCTACATACAAACTAAAAAATATATGCCATAAATATAAAATAATTAAAGCCACACAAAATGAGTATGAAAGAGATCAATTGATAAATATTATATTAAAATATCGGGGAGTTAGAAAGCCCAATTTAATAGATGAAAAAAAAGAAGGGGGATTAGAGAGAGTACAGGAATTATTAATAGATAGTTATAAAGAGAAAAAAGATCATTTAGAAAATATAAAAGTACCTGCAAAAATTACTATATATAAAGAAGTCGGGATAAATAAAGAAGATAGTTATAAAGTGTATATAAAAAATAATATAAAAGAATCTAATGTTCTTTTAATAAACGGTAATAATTATTTATGCGGAATATTTAATCTTAAAAAAGATAATGAAAAAGATGAAGGACTATATTATTTATACGCAAATAAGGATAATCTTAGATTAAGTAATTTAGATAATAAGAATTATTATTTTCTTTTTGTAGAAAAAAATGAATCAGACTACTTATATAAAACTTATTACCAAGAAGAGGAGTTACCACCATTAAAATTGTCTTATTATCAACTTCCGATTATTGATTTTGAGATAAAAGAACTCGAAGAAACAAAAACTGTACTATGTATAGATTTTGGAACTTCTAATACTACTGCAGGTGCTTATTTAGATAGTAATTACATTAGTAATCCTTCACATAATGATATCTTAAACAAAAAGATAAAAATTAATGACATTAATTTCGTGAAATTCCCATATGCCACCTCTAGAGAAGAGAAGTGGATAGAAATAATGCCGAGCATAGTGTATGTTGTTGACTGCAAAGATAAAGAAAATATAAAATATTTGTTTGGATATGAAGCGCGAGATAGGATGAAAAAAAATGATTATTCAAGCAATGCCAGTACTTATCAAGGGATTAAAAGGTGGGTTAATACATATCATGAAGAATTGGAGGTTTGTGACGAAGCTGGTAATATTGCTCATGTTAAAAAGGGTGATATACTCCAAGCTTATATGAAATATGTAATAGAAATTGCTGAACATAGTTTTAAATGTCGCTTTAAAAATATACATATTTCTAGTCCAGTAAAAATGAAAGAACAATTTATTACTATGTTTAATGAAATTATGGAAGATTATAATATTGAAGATGAAAATGTCTTAGATGAAGGTATTTCTGTCTTGTATAATACAATAGCAAGTTTAATTGAAAAAAGAAAGTTCCTTAATGGACAAGAATACAAAGCTCTTGTTATAGATTGTGGTGGTGGAACTACTGATCTTTCATCTTGTACTTTTAGGATAAAAGAAGGAAATATATCTTATAAAGTTGATATAGTTACGGGTTTTGAAAATGGTGATACCAATTTTGGGGGTAACAATATTACGTATAGAATTATGCAGTTTATGAAAATAACCTTTGCACATTATTATCAAAACAATGGGGGTATTATTGATATTGATGATTTAATATCATACCCAGCAGTAGATATTTTCCGTTTAGTAGATAGAGTAGGTATTAAGGAAATTTATAAGGATTTAGATAGGAGATATAGGCAAGTTGAAGACATAATTCCTACCAGATATAAAGAATATGAAAACAAAACTAGCTCAGAATATCAAAAAGTAAAAAATAATTTTTATTTTTTATGGGAAATAGCAGAAAATATGAAAAAACAGTTTTTTAAGAAAACTAATATTATCAGGAATAAATTCGATTCAGTTGATTTAGATTCAGTTGATAGTGATTTACACATTACATCTTTAAATAAATGGAATTTATCAATTGAAGATAATGGAGAAATGAAAAAAGTGAACGAGTTCCCTGATGTTGTTTTTAATATAAAAGAAATATCCAAATTAATAAAAGCAGATATATATGAGATTGTTAGAAAGTTTTTAGAAAACTTTTATCAAAGTGGAGAGTTAATGAATTATTCTATAATTAAGTTGACAGGACAATCCTGTAAAATTGATATATTTAAAGAAGCACTTAAAGAATTTGTCCCAGGTAGAAGTATAGAATTTAAAAGACGAGGTGAAGATGAAGGACAATCTTTGGAACTAAAATTGGCCTGCTTACGTGGTGTAATTAAATATATGAAATCAAAAAAAATGGGTGATATTGAAGTTGAGATAAAAAATGCTGCCCCTGTCGTTCCATATTCACTATCTGCTATGACTTTTACTGGAGAAGAGATGGAAATTATAAAAAGAGAAGATAGAACAAATCAAGCAAGAGGGCATATATCAAAACCCCTTAGCACAGAGAAAATTATATTTTACTTAAGGAGTAATGAGGGATTACTTGAAAAAGAATATGTTTATGAAAATGATATTGGATTATACACATCTGTAGATGTAGATAAAATAATTAATAAATATGAAGGAAAAATCTTTCAAGAAGATACAGACATCATAAATAATGGAGAGATAAAATTCTTTGTCTATACTGATGAAAAGAGTTGGGGCTTCTTTGTTCTTCCAATAGCTCGTATTGATGATAAACTTCACGTAGGCGAAAAAAGATATTATGCATTTGAAGATGACTTATCTAAGCTCGACTTTTTTGATGGTTTGAAGTAATCTTATACTTACTTATTAAATTTAAGGGGTGTTTAAATGTTTGAAAACAATATACCATATTTTAAAAACGGCAATATATTAAAGAAAAGCATGTTGCTTAATTTAAGAGATTATCCTAGAAAATTTATTGATATATATTTTCAAGATTTTTCTGATGGTATAATAGCTGGAAGCAATATATTTTTAGATAACGGTTATTTCTGTGTTGACAAGGGCGTAGTTAAATATAATGGGATTATTTATATTCTTGAGGAACTATGTAAAATTAGATATGAAAATACTAATAAAGAGATGATAGTAAAAATCAGATTTCTAGCTAAAGAAGAAAAGAAAGATTTTAAAATCTATAGTAGTGATATTATTTTAGATGATGATCTAGAATTAAAAAGTAATGAAATAGAGCTAGGTAGATTTAAGTTAAGAGAAGGTGCTAAACTACGCTCTACTTATAAGGACTTTATGGACTTTAGTACTGAGTTCAATACTATTAATATTATAAATGTTCCTTACGCGAATATCGATGAAGCAACGTTACACCCATTAATAGTTAGGTTTTTTGCTAAAAAGATACTGGAATTAAATGATGATAATTTAATTGATTATGCTTTTGCTCTTGAGTGTTTAAACTCCAGGGTTATTAATAGAATTTTATTAGAGAATTATTTAAAAAGAAGATTGAATTTACCTGGAGATAATTATAGTAATTTAGATATCTATAATTATATGAATGATATAATTAAAAGTTTATCAGGAATGAAAACAAATCATAGTAACACAAAAAAGATACCCAAGATAATTGTTGATTAAAATAATAAATGTCTTTTTCTTGCCGTTAATTATTTATGTAATAGTCTCACTTGTTCAGATAGAAAGGAGGAATATTTATCTCTGAAAATTATTATAAAATTTTGGGAGTTTCACCTGATGTCAGTCAAAAGGATTTAAAAAGAGCATATCGAAAATTGGTGCTAAAATATCATCCTGATAGGAATAATGATAATGAACAATATAAAGAAAAAACTAAGTTGATTGTTAAAGCCTATGAAGTTCTTAGTTGCGAAAAGAGTCGGAAAGAATATGATGCCAGTTTATCAAAGGAAAAAAGCAGAAAAAAACATAGTAGAGAAACAAGAGCAAAAGGTTCAAAAGTATATAAAACAAGGCGTCCTGAAGACATAGAAAAACATTTTGAAGATTTTTTTGGTTTTAACCCCAGGACTAAAAAGAGGGTAAAAAAAGAAGATACAAAAACTAAGAATGAAATGAATACAGATGATTTATTTAAAAGTTTTTTTACTAAGAAAAAAATATAATGGAAGGTGATGATTGTTATGCTAAATAGAGTTTTAAATTTTATTAATCTTCCTAAACAGATTAAAAAATATATTTTAAGGCATAAAATTAAGAATATAAAGCAAGCAAAAAATAAAAAATCAGAAGACAATATAATAAAACTAATAAATGTTTTAATATTTACTTGTTTAAGTATAGGTATATTATATATTAGTCATCTATATAACAATGGTATATTCTTTGGTGTTATCTCTATAATAGCTTTATTATGTCTGTACTTAATTACAAGAATTTTTATGAAAGGAAGCTTGGAAAAAAAATACAGTCAAATAACTAAATTAATATTAAAAGACGAAGAAGGTCAGATATTAAATGAATGGCAAATTGAAAATTTGATATCTTGCTTAATTGGTAAAAAGACTAACTCAAACCAAGTGGACATTGACTTATCTAATGCCGTTTATTCCTCTTTAGTAAGTAGGGAACATGCTGTTTTAAATTTTACGGGAGAGAGATGGTATTTTGAAGATATAGGTTCATCCAATGGTAGTGGTATTAAACCTAGAGGTGAGAATAAAAAATTCAAAGTAGAAGAAGGTCAATTATATCAAGTATCTTCTGGAGATATTTTATATATAGCTAATACAAAATTATATCTTAAATAAATTATAAAAAAACATAATTTAAATTTAACTGGAGGAGATTTATTATGAATATGAGTAGATGTAAAAGCGGTCATTTGTTTAATCCAAAAAAATATAGTAATTGTCCATACTGTGATGAAGAAACATTACAAGATAATATAAAGTCAAATGTACAAAAAAGAAAGAAATCAAATACGGTATCAAATACCAATGAAAACGGAGTAAAAACCTTGGCTTATTGGGATCAAGAAACAGGTGTAAATCCAGTAGTAGGATGGATTGTATGTATAGAAGGACCTGAACAGGGAAAAGATTATAAAATTATCAGTGAAAAGAATTTTATTGGACGTTCAGAAGAAATGCATATTCACATTGCAGAAGATGAGTCAATTTCACGAAGAAATCATGCTGTTATCAGTTATAACCCAAAACAACGGGATTTTGTATTAATACCCGGTCAGGACACTACTGGAATGATATATATAAATGAAGAGCCTGTATATGCGGCAACAGAGATGTCAGCATATGATGTATTAGAAATAGGAAGTAGCAAATTCATTTTCATTGCTTTATGTGGTCAGCATTTTGAATGGGAAAATGAATAATAAAAGGAGAATTATAATGATAATTAATTTATCAATCTTTAATATTATTTTCTCTTCTATTATTATCTTAGTAATTATACTTTTGCTTTTTCTAAGATATAAAATAAAGGAAAATATAAGTTTACCTGTATTATTATCTGCTTCTGCCCAATCACCTGGGGCGAGAAAAGAGCAAGAGGATTCTTTATCTTATATTGATGATGAAGATAGTCTTTTAGCAGTTTTAGCAGACGGTATGGGTGGTTTATCTTCTGGTAAAAAAGCAAGTAGTTTTGTTGTAAAATTTTTTATAGAAGAGTTTGCAAAAAAAGATATTAGTGATTCAATTAATAATTTTCTTATAAATACTACATATTTGAGTAATTCAAATCTTTTAAAAGAAGCAGCTGGGGAGAATATCGGTACTACCCTTATAGCTATATTTATAAAAGATGATAATTTATATTGGGTTTCAGTTGGAGATAGTCAAATATATTTATTTCGCAATAATTATGTGCAAGAAATTAATCCTCGACATACTTATGCGATGACTCTTCAAGAAGCGTATGAAAATGGAGAAATCAGTAGAGAAACTGCTAAAACCCATCCTAAGCGTAATCGTTTGATAAGTTATTTAGGCTATAAAGACTTTCATCTTTTGGATTATAGTAAAACTCCAATTAAGCTAAATAAAGGAGATAAGATCATATTATGTAGTGATGGTATATATAACACATTATCATCTTTTGAACTTGAAGAGATACTTAAATTAAGAAAATTAGATCCTCAATCAGACGTAAATTTAATTTTAGAAACTGTACTAAGTAAAAATATACATAAGCAGGATAATGCAAGTATAATGATTATAGAAAAAACAAAATAATTTCTATTGATAATTTTTTGGGGTCCAGGCGACCCCTTATTTTACCATTATAAAAACATATAGTTAAAGGAAGAAAGTTAGAATGAAAAGAAATAATAAAATACTTATATCACTTATAATTATCTTTATATTTATACTAACAGCTTGTAGAGGGGAATATATTGAAAAAGAAGTACTTGTAAGAACGGAAAGAATAAGAGTAGAAGATGATGAATTGTTTGAAATAAAAGAATATGAATATGATAATTATGGTAGGATGACAAGAGAAGTATGGCGAAAAGAAGGAGATACCTTATCTTTAGATGATATTTTAGAAGAAAGAATATGGGAATATGATAGAAGAGGGAATTTAATCTATGAATATTATCTAAGTAGATTTATGGCATACTATGAAGAAGAATCTGAGTATAAGTATGATAAGCAAGATAGAAAAATAGAAGAAAAGACAAGCAGACAGGGCAGTGGTTTTCGAGAAAGTAATTATCATCATAAATGGACATATGATGATAAAGACAGAGTAATAGAGCGTTTAAGTTTTGATAGAAATGGTGAAGTATCTTGGAGAAGGGTATTTGAATATGATGACAACGGAAATATGATTCTTGATAGATCTTATGATTACGATGGTAGCATAGCTAGTGAAAGAATATGGGAGTATAATCAATATGGTGAAGTAAGTTATGATTATTACGTAGATAAGAATTTTAAGCAGAGTGAAAAGATAATAAGAGAGTTTGATGATGATGGTAATAAGATTAGGGAAGATGAATTTAAGAATGGTCAATTAATTAGTGAAAAGATTTATAATGAACAAGGTTATCAAATAATTGGACGAGGATATAAGGATGGTGTTATAGATTATGATAATATATATACTTATGATAAAAGAGGTAATAGGATTGAAGGTGTAATTAGAGATAAAAATGGAAATATAAAAATGAAAATAGAAAATAAATATGATGATAATAATAATCATATAGAAGAAATAAGAAAAGATGCGTATAATAATATAATACTAATACAAAAATGGGAACATGACAAAAATAACAATAGAACGAGATATGTAACAATAAGAGAAGGAAAAAAATCAGCAGATTGGATATGGGAGTATGATGAATATGGTAATGAAATCTATCATGCTCAAAAAGATCATGACGGAAATATTATGAAATGGGAAGCATTTGAATGGTATCCTAGTGGTGAAAGAAAGATGCGAAATACTAATTTAATACCTGAAGGTAGGATTATTGAGACTTTTGATAAAGAAGGAAATAATATTGAAAGAACAAGAATATTTGGTGGAGAAATAGATTACTGGGGTAAGTATATTCATGATGAAGAAGGTAAACGAATAAAAAGAGTTTCTGGTCCAGATATTGGTGTAAAAGATAGTATAGAGTATTTTAATTACAAAATTATTAAAGTAAGGGAGTGATAATTCGATGGTTATTAGTCAACAAGTTGGTGACGGTGAATATTTTTATGATGAAAATGAAAAATGGTTATTTTTTAGACCAAAAGGAGTTAGTAGAGAAAATGCAAATAGAGTAGCACCATATATTCCACCACAAAGAAAAATAATAAACGAGGTGCCTGAACCTGAAGATGACTATAATCAAAGGATATTAGAAAACATCCAGCCAGTTATAGATATGATAGAAGAAAGCAAAGAGCATATAGATGCTCAGGCTAGAAGGCATGCTATAGAGAGCACATATGAGCTGGCTGATACAGGTTTGACTTTTGCATCAGCTTTTGAAGAAGCAACAGCTAGAATATATATGTGAAGAAATAAGAATTTAGAAATCTGAATTATTATCTGTTCACATATAAAAAAATGTAGGAGGAAGAAAGTTATAATGAAAAGAAATAATAAAATACTTATATCACTTATAATTATCCTTATATTTATACTAACAGCTTGTAGAGGGGAATATATTGAAAAAGAAGTACTTGTAAGAACGGAAAGAATAAGAGTAGAAGATGATGAATTGTTTGAAATAAAAGAATATGAATATGATAATTATGGTAGGATGACAAGAGAAGTATGGCGAAAAGAAGGAGATACCTTATCTTTAGATGATATTTTAGAAGAAAGAATATGGGAATATGATAGAAGAGGGAATTTAATCTATGAATATTATCTAAGTAGATTTATGGCATACTATGAAGAAGAATCTGAGTATAAGTATGATAAGCAAGATAGAAAAATAGAAGAAAAGACAAGCAGACAGGGCAGTGGTTTTCGAGAAAGTAATTATCATCATAAATGGACATATGATGATAAAGACAGAGTAATAGAGCGTTTAAGTTTTGATAGAAATGGTGAAGTATCTTGGAGAAGGGTATTTGAATATGATGACAACGGAAATATGATTCTTGATAGATCTTATGATTACGATGGTAGCATAGCTAGTGAAAGAATATGGGAGTATAATCAATATGGTGAAGTAAGTTATGATTATTACGTAGATAAGAATTTTAAGCAGAGTGAAAAGATAATAAGAGAGTTTGATGATGATGGTAATAAGATTAGGGATGAAAAACATAAAAATGGTCAATTGATTAGCGAAGATATTTTTGATGAAAATGGAAATAGAATAAAAGCTAGGGGTTATGATGATGGGGTAATTGATTATGATAATATATATATATTTGATGAAAGAGCTAATAGAATTGAAGCTGTTTGTAGGGATAAAAATGGAGAAATTAAGTGGATAAGAAATTATAGTTATGATGCAAATGATAATCTTATTGAACAAATAGAAACAGATAAGTATGGAGATGTAACAAGAAAAATATTATGGGAGTATGATAACAATAATAATAGAATAAGGTATATTGTAATTGAAAATAATGGAGATGTATCTGATTGGATATGGGAGTATGATGAATATGGTAATGAAATATATCATGCTAAAAAAGATAAAGATGGTAATATTACTGAATGGAAAGCTTATGAATGGTATCCAAATGGACAGTTAAAAATGAGAAATACACAACCGTATCCACCAGGGAGAAGAAATATAGAAATTTTTAACGAAGAAGGTAAAACAGTAGAGGAAATAAGAAAGAAAGAAGACAATAATGAAGTAGTTTATTGGGGTAAATATTTTTTCGATGAAGAAGGAAGAAAGGAAAAAATGTATTATGGTAACGATATAGGAAAAGAAAATAATATTTGGTATTATTTTTATGATGATATTAAAGTAAGGAAGTGATAAGAGTTGGATATAAATATTGAAGTTGGAGATGGTAGATATAAATATGAAAATGAAGATGGTTGGCTATACTTTTATGATGAAGATGAAGATGGCAACGAAAGAAGAAGAAGAGTAGCACCATATATTCCACCACAAAGATTAATTGTTGATGGTGAACTAGAAGAAGATAAAGACTACAATCAAAGGATATTAGAAAACATCCAGCCAGTTATAGATATGATAGAAGAAAGCAAAGAGCATATAGATGCTCAGGCTAGAAGGCATGCTATAGAGAGCACATATGAGCTGGCTGATACAGGTTTGACTTTTGCATCAGCTTTTGAAGAAGCAAAAGCTGTATTTTCTGATCCTTCTAGAACTAAGGCAGAGTTTAGTATTCCTAATATTCTATGGGGTGGAGTTAAGGCAGGTGTCGACGAACTTACAACAGATATCGTAGGAGACATTGAAAAAGGATTTGATTTATCTGATTTTATTGCTAAGTATGGTCCAGCTTTAAATAATGCCATTTGGTATTTTGGTAGAGGATATGGTCAAGATGGAATTGATTATAGACATTTGATTTATATGATCTATTTAGTTAAAAAACATAATATCTTAAATGCTGTCGGAGCGGAAATAATGGAAAAGTGTATGGCTAAAGGTATTTATGTTTTTAAAACTGGAGGAATTAAACGGAAGTTAACAGAAGGCTTATTTTGGATATTAGCAGCTGGCACAATAGCTGATTATCTTCTAGAAAAGATAGATAATGTACTTTTTACAAGAATTGATAATAGAATTAAATCCTTCTTGAAAATAAACCCAGAAGATGATAATTATATTCCAGCAGAAAAAAATACTTATACAGATAATTTAGGAGAAATGTACGATTCTATGGCTGATGATATTAATAATCATATATCAGAGGGGATAATCGAATCAGAAGAAAATATTAAAGAAATAGAATTCTCTTATGAAGAATTTATTAATGGAGAGTTAAATACGATTATTGAATTATTAGTAGATAGATATAGTATTATTAGAAAAATACTTGGAGCAGATAAGGCGTATACTGTATATAAAACAATGGTAAATAATCAAGATATAAAGCTGGTTAAAGAAGAAAACATTAATGGTCCTGGTATTGAATATGGAAGTAAAATTGTTATGGGGCAGGGCTTAGTACATGCTATGAATGTTGAAGGATTTAAGCATGGCGATCAACATTTGTCGAGTTTGTTTGGGGATAATCTAAACTTAGTAGGTAATATCAGTAAAAAAGGGGCTCAATATCTAAGCTTAGGTATAGAATTAAAGGCTTTGAGAGAAAATATAGTTTTTCCTGAAGAAAAAGAAACAGATTTCCAAGGATTTGATAGATTTCATGGGAAAATAGATGACTTAAGTAAGTATATTAACTATCTTTTCGATAATGAATTTAAGATAGAGCAAATTCCTAATTTCGTAGCATATTTTGATGAAGAAAGTGTTCAGGATATAGAAGATTATATAAGAGAGTTAGAAAATAACAGGTCAAATAAGTCATCTTTAAATACTCCCAAAAGGAGTAAACACGCAGTAATTATTTACGATGGTGAATATAGGGGGACAATTGAAGATGAAGAAGGACAAGTGGAAAAAAGAAAAATACATATAGGTTATAGGTATAGCTCTTCTAAGACAAAAGTAGATTATGTAGAGGATTTACTTGATAATTTTGCCAAAGTATATGAAGAATCAGATAGAATTTTTTTAACAAATAAAAACGCCATACTATTTGCTGAGGCTAGAATCGGATCTGTTATAGATCAAGATATATTTAAAGTCGAGAAGGTAAGTCTGGAAGAAATAGCTAAGGAGAAGGGATTAATCGACTTAGAGATTAAAAGGCGAAGATTAAGAAATGGGCAAAGTTACATTGACAATGTAGCGACAGTTGAAGAAATTATAAGCTTAAATACAAGTAACAGAGCATATAATCTTGAAGTTTCACCAAGAGGGGATTATGTTGTGTTGTACTTTGCAAGTATTTCTTCTTTTAGTGGTGTATCTCCTTATTTATGTGGTGGCGTGTTAGGGAGATTGTTAATAGGTTCTAAATCTAATTCAATTATGGATGTTAAGTTTCCTTATGAAGAATATAAATTAAACCGGGATTTAATGTATGGTAGTAGTGATTCAGAACGAAGGATTCCATATAGACAAGAAGCATACGATTTATGGATTGGATTAGGTAGTTCATATGATTATAGCAATGATGGTAGTGAATGTGATACTTTTGTTAGTGATTCAAGACAAAGAATATATATAAATGGAAAATTAATTGGACAAAGCTTAAAAAGGGTTGAGGATTACGAAAATTGGTGGGATCAAATAACGGGTAAACAGATATATAAAGAATATATTGAAGACAATGAGATGACTATAGAAGTTAAATATACATTTGATATTAATGGAAATATTTTGAGTAATGCTTATCTAGTAATTGAGTATAAATATAAAGATAGTGAGAATGGCTGGAATCGCTTGAAAATAAATGATTTTATAAATTCTGATTATGGAATTATAATTCCTGATAAAATGTATATTTTACCAGGCACTAACTCTAATCAAAGGATTGGATAATACAGTACACTATAATTTCAGGAGGTGAATATTGCTTGGAAGAATATAACTATTTAAATGGTGAAGAAAATACTAATGATAATTTTATAGAAAAAGGAAAAGGCAGACTAGTTATTAATGATAATTTTATCGGAAAAAATATTAAAATTATTAATGCAAAAGAACATCTATTTGAAGATGCTTATGGTAATAAATATAAAAAGCACAAAAACAATCTATTTGTATTATATTACTGTAATGAAGGAGAAAATAATGTTCTGGCAATAGAGGGGTTTGTGGAAGGAGACTATGGACTGTGGCTCACAGAGAAAGCTCCCTATATTATAGAAGACAATTTTATAGTGAATTCTTTTAGCGGTAAAAAAGCAGAAATTAGTGATGTATTAGCTCTTGAAGAAAATAACTGGTTGGAAGAAGATGAAAGAATTAAAGATGATTTTTTGTGGATTTATCCTAGAGAGGAATTAGTATTTCCTGAGGATGATATTGATGATAAATCCTCTAATAAAGAAACAGAAGACTCATCTGATAATGGATATGATAGTGATAATTCTGTATCTAATCAGAAAGGTCAGGATAATAGTAATTCTAGTATGAATGCTAATGAAAAAAAGAAACAATTTGAACTAGAAGAAAACAGTTTACAGGCAAAAGATATAGGTAAAAATGGTCAACTTTACGTGTGTGATGGTGCAATTTTACGTTGTTCAAAGGGGACAGCCCCTTGTAGGTTTAATGTAATTCCTAAAGACAAAGTATTTATAAAAGGTAAAGCAATGGCAACAATAAAGGACAATACCATTGCTAATATTCCAACATTTGCTACTTGTATGAGGAAATATTCACCTCCTTGTACACCTAACCTTATAGGAACGTGGCAAAAAGGAAAGACAGATGTTCTTATCTCTAATACCCCTGCTTTATTAGAGAAGTCAAATATAAGGTGTACCTTTGGCGGAACTATTAAGGTACAAAATCCAGGACAGAACTTACTAAAGGAATAATAAGACTTCATTTCGTTATTTTTATCGGATTGATTCTTATGAATATATTAATTTTGAAGAGAGGCGATTAAGGTGAGGAAAGAAAATAGTGAATTATTAACAGCGTTTGTATCAGATGCTGGTGATTTTAAGGAAAATAGAGATTATTTTGCTTTTGTGGAACTTGATGATTACGCTTGTTGGGTATTAGCATCAGGTTTGGATAGTGCTAGCGATAAATTAAGTTCTGAAATTGTAGTGGCTAGTATTTTAAATGATTTTACAGAAAAACCATCTATGTCAAAAAGAGCTATAAGAAAGTATATAAGGAATGCTAATAAAAACTTAATTAACGAAAGTAATATAATAAGATTACAGGCTACAGTTCTTGTCGTGGTAAGCGATTATACTTCTATACGTTGGGCTAATGTAGGAAATACACGCTTGTATCATCTAAGAAAAGATAAAATTGTATTTAAGAGTAAGGATCATAGTATTGCACAATTAATGCTAGATACAGGTGAAATTAATGAAAGGCAACTCAATCAACATCCAGAAAGAAATAATCTTAGTAAATATTTAGGCAAAAAAAAGAAAATTCGTCCATATATCAGTAAGAAAAGCAAGTTGCAAGATACTGACGTATTGACAATATGTAGTTCAGGTTATTGGGAAAATATTATCGATCAGGATATAGAGAAAATATTAAAAGATATAACAGAAGAAGATGAATTTGTACGTAGTTTAGAAGAAACTTTTTTAAGTGAATTGGATAAAGAACTTTCTAACTATACGATTGCGTCAATTATGATAAAAAAAGCCTTTAAAGAATCAACGAAGAAAAAAGAGTTTCATAAAAAGATAGCAATGATCTTAATACCCCTATTGATGTTAACAGCTGGCTATGCTACTTATAGAAGAGTGAAAACTATAAATGCACGTAGAGCTGTAATGATGGTGAGAAGACAACAGTTTACTTTTTCAAGAGATACTGAAGAAAGAGGGGATTATCTATATGAGGAAGGAAGATATGAGGAAGCATTAGCAGAATTTCAGAAATCTAAAGAGAATTTTATAGACTTAGAGGAAGATGATGAAGTACGCAGTCTTCAAAATAAGATAAGGATAGTTCGATTTATACTTGATGGAAAACAATATGAAGAAAGAGCTAAAAATTATCTTGCTACAGAAGAATATCACATGGCTTTAGAAAATTTTGAGAAAGCAAGAGAATATTATCTTAGGTCAAATGATTATGATACAAGTGATATTGAGTCTGATATTGAAAAAACAAGTAGGATTACACAGGCAATTGAATTAGAGGGAGAAGGAGATGTATTTTTTGACTCTGGATCTTATTCTATGGCAATAGATAAGTATAATTCTGCTCAATCAATATATAGAGCTTATGGTCTAATTGATAGAGATAATCAAATAGTTCGTAAGAAACAAGATACACAAAATTCTATGTCATCAACTCAGCAACTAGAACAAGCAAATAGATTAGTAGCAGCTGGAGATGAATATACTAGAACAGGGCAATATAATAACGCTATACTAAGCTATATAGAAGCAAGGGTTATTTTCAATAATCTTAATAGGACAGATAAAAGTAGTGAAATGCAGTCAAAAATACAAAACGCAGAGAATTTACAGGGGGAAAAAGAAAGACAGGCTAGGCTGGCAAATGCTGAAGAATTAGAAAGAGATGGTGACTTTTACTATTCTGTTGCAAATACAAGCGAAGCAAGAAGTAGCTATTCTGAGGCAAGAACTGTGTTTTTAAGTTTAGGTTTGACAGAAAGAGTTAATCGTATGGATGAAAAAATTCAAATGGTTTCTGAATTAGAAAGTAGCAAGGTTATAGATAAAGAATTAAGTGAGGCAAGGGAATTAGAACAAAGAGCAGAGGAATTACTACGTGAAAAAGAGTATACTGATGCAGCTGATATTTTCCGAGATGCAAGAGCTATTTATAGACAGTTAAGCATGAGCGATGAAATAGAAAGAATGACGAACAGAATTATAGAGACTAATAATTCAAGACACAGAGATCAGATAAATAGATTTATAAATTTAGCTAATAGTAATTTAAATGAGAATAACTTTGATGATGCATTATTTAATTATAGGCAAGCAGAAAATATAAGTATAGAAAATAATTTTGATGATACAACACAAGAAATAAGAGACTTAATAAACACTGCTCGAAATACTATGTTCAAAAGTCAAGGTTCTCAGTATGAAAAAGAAGCTGATGACTTATTTGAAAAAGGAAGTTATAATGAAGCAATTGAGCTATATAATCAAGCGAGAAGGATTTATGTTAATAATAGTATAAGAGAAGAACTTGAAAAAATTGATGAAAAGATAAATAGAGCCATTTATCAAATGGATTTTAATGAGGCAAAGAGATATGAAAGAGAAGGAGATATTCTACTTGAAGAAGAAAATTTTGATGAAGCAATTGAGCAATACAATAAAGCAAAAGAATTTTATATAGAAAATAATGTTGAAGAAGAAATTCAGAATATGAATAGAAGAATTAATAGAGTTATATATCAAAAAAACTATAATCAGGCAAAGGCTTATGAAAGAGAAGGCGACATTCTTCTTGAAGAAGAAGCATTCAATGAGGCTATTGACTATTATAATAAAGCTAGAGAAATATATAGTGATAATGAGATAACAGAAGATGTTTCACAAATTGATAGAAAAATAAATGTAACATTATCACGCCAAAAATATGCTCAAGCAAGATCATATGAAAAACAAGCTGAAGTAGATTATGAAGCTGGTAATTATGAAGATTCTATACTTAATTTGGAAAAAGCTTCAGGAATATATAATGAACTTGAAGCAGAAGAGGACGTTCAAAGAATTAATGAAAGAATGGAACAAATTGATAGAGAACAAAGAGGTATCTTAAGAAGAGTACTTGGAGTATTTTAAATCGCGAGGGAGGCAGTGAATTGAGTGAACTTCAAGAAACAATAGACTATGTATATCTTCCAGAAAATACTTATTTAAATAATGATAATTATAAAGTGATTAAAGCTCATACAAGTCGGAGCAACTTTTCAATAGTATATTTGGCAGAAAATAATGATGGAGAGAGAGTTATTATAAAGGAGTTTTTCCCTAAAGACTTAGTATTACGAGACCTTGATGGTAAATCTCTAGTTTGTAAACAAAGTAATTATAAAAGCAAATATATTTATAGTAAAGAAAGATTTTTAAGTGAAGCTATTATTTTAAAAGAGTTTAAAAGCAATAGATATATTTGTGATTGTTTTGACTTTTTTAATGAGAATAATACTGTATATATAGTTCTAAGATACTATGAAGGAGTAACTCTTGAAGATGCTTTGAATAAGAATAAAATTTCTTTTAGTAAGTTTTTAAAAGAAATTTATCTCCCTTTAATAGAAACAGTCAGTAAAATCCATAAAAAAGCTTATATCCACAGAGATATAAAGCCAGAAAATATCATAATTTCAAATGCTAAACCTATAATTATAGATTTTGGGTCAGCAATTAATTATAAAGAAAATCAAGAAAAGAATATATTACTAACACCTGGATTTTCTCCTATTGAATTTTATTCTGCCAAAACAAATCAGGGCCCATTTTCAGATATATATAGCTTGTCTGCTATCTTATATTATTACATAAGTGATACTAGACCTTTAGAAGCAAATGAAAGGATTATAGAAGACAATTTGATAGATATTAATAATATGGCTAGTGAATCATATGGAATTGCTGATTTAATAATGAAAAATTTATCATTAGTTCCTGAAAAAAGGTGTCAAAGCGTACAAGAATTTAAAACACTTTTATTTAAAAAATATTTTAATAATATATTAAGAAAATAGAAACAGACAAAGTTAAGCTCTATAAAATATAATAATACAAGTTTTTGAAGTTAAAATTATAATTGAATATTAAAAAGCCTTCTTAGGAAAGATAATAGAAAGAATAAACTAAGGAGGCTTTAATTGTGTCTAAAGATGATATAAAAGATTCTTACCAGCAAAGTGCAGGTAGAATGAATGGAAAAAGTAAGACAATTGGTTCTCGTTTGGAAGAAAAAGACTTTAATGATCCTGAATATCATAAGGATGTTCATGAGAAATTTAGATTAGATTATAGCAAAATAGAAAAATCACCAGATATGGAAGCAGTGCATAAGTGGCAGAGAGATCATATAAGTAAGGACGATCAGTCCAAAGAAGGATATCCTTTGAATGTAATAATTGACCCTGCCATGAGAGAAATGTATCAGGTTGTAAATGATGCAGAAATGACAAATGTCTTTGACAGATTTTCTGAACAACAACCTATTCAATGTAAATTTTGCGTAGAGGGATTATCCTGTCAATTATGTGCTAATGGTCCCTGCCGTATTTCTAATAAAGTACCTCGTGGTACCTGTGGTGTAGATGCCCACACCATGGTTGCTAGAAACTTTATGTATCGTCATGTCACAATTGGTACAGCAGCCAATATCTTTCATGCCCATCAAGCAGCCAGGACATTAAAAGCTGCGGGAGAACACCCGGAAAGTGGTTTGAAAATTCGTGACCCGGAAAAACTTAAACAATTTGCTGATATGGCTGGATTGGATACCAATCAGGAGATCGAAAAGGTTGCTATTGATTTTGCCCAATGGGTAATGGATGATATACATGGTCCTTATCATCTGCCTTCAAAGGCAGTAGAGGCTTTTGCTCCTGCTAAAAGAAAAGAAAAATGGAGAGAACTTGGTCTATTCCCTGGTGGAGGCTACAGTGAAGTTGCTTATGCACAAACAAGTTGTATGACAAATTTCCGTTCTGATCCAGTGGAGTTTTTATTAAATTCTGTACGTTTGGGAGTAGCTAATGAATATCAAGGACTTTTCCTTCTTGATATTTTACAGGAAATTTTAATTGGTACACAGAAGATAGGAATGGAAAAGCAAAATATGGGTCTTTTGCAGGATAATATGATAAATATTGTTACAAACGGGCATATGCCTTTATTAGCACATGTAGCAATAGATCTTGCCTCTAGTGATGAGTGGCAGCAGAGGGCTAAAGATTTAGGTGCAGAGGGTATTCAAATACTTGGACATGTTTGTGAAGGGCAACAATTGTTGAATTATGAAGGCAGTCAGGGTACAAAAGGATATGGAGGACAGGAGGGTGAATGGCTATCCCAGGAATATTTGCTGGCAACTGGTGTAGTTGATCTCTTTATGTTTGATTATAACTGTACTGTTCCAACACTACCTATCTATGCTAAGAAATTTGGTACAAAGTTATTAAGTACTCACCCTGTTATAAAATTACAGGGAACAGAAACCCTTGATTTTGTTCCTGAAAAGATGAAAGAACAGGCTGAAAAAGCACTGGAAATGGCAGTAGAAGCTTATCAAGAACGTAAAAAAGAAAATAGACAGAGCTATATCCCACCACATGTTTCAGAATGCATGGTTGGTTTTAGTACAGAGTCAGTCAAAGAAGCACTTGGAGGTAGTTTTACCCCACTTATCGAACAGATTGCAGAAGGTAATATAAGGGGTATAGCAACTATAGTTGGTTGTACAACAGCCAGATATGGCCAAGGTGGTAGTAATATCTTTAAAATTACTAAAGGCTTAATTGAAAATGATATACTTGTTTTATCAGGTGGTTGTACATCTTCAGTTATGCAATATACAGGTCTTACAAATCCAGAAGCTGCAGATGAAGCAGGAGAAGGTCTGAAAGCAGTATGTAAGCAATTGGGTATTCCACCAGTCTTGTCATATGGTGCCTGTGTAGATATAGGGAAAATGACTCAGACAGCTAAGGAAATTGCAGACGAATTAGAGGTGGATACAGATAAATTACCACTAGTAATTGGAGCACCTGAATATCTTGAACAAAAAGCAGTTGCAGATGCATGTACAGCAGTAGCCCTGGGCTGGCTAGTTCATATAGCGCCAGTACCATCTATCACTGGTAGTAGTCTGGTTGTTGAAACTCTAACAAAAACAACAGAAACCCTTGGATTAGGTAAAGTTGTTGTAGAAATGGATGCAGATAAAACAGTTCAAATTTATGTAGATCACATCGAAAGTAAAAGAAAAGAATTGGGTTTAAATTCAAAAATAGAAGAAAAAGCAGAGGTTTAATCACCACGCAACTCCTCTTACAGACTATAATAGCAAATGGTTAAGCAGTAAGTCTATTAAACCTATTATAGCTACTGCGAAGTTTGAGTTATTAATATATATATAGGGATAGTTTTATTAACTATCCCTGTTTCCCTTTAATTAAAATATACCACAAGTACCTAATACTAATAAGATAAGGATTAAGAAAAGAATATAAGCTTGGTCACCAAAAATAGGAGCAGTGCCTTTACAAGTACCCATATAATTCACCTCCTTTGCTAAATATTGTCCTGTATAAGTTAAGAATAGAAGGAAAGCATAATTTATAATTTCTTGTCTTATTAATTACTGCATTAATTATTCTCTTTATATGATGTCTTATTACTTTATATATTTTATGCATATAAAAGTATCTTGTGAATTATATCTTATAAAATCTTATATATTACGACATGTTTTTGTTTAAGGAAGAACTTGTGGTATAATTTAGTATATGAGTTTTATGAGATTTATAATTATTAAAATAGTAACGTAAGAAGAAAAGGAGTTATTTATGGATAGAAATCAGTTTATGGTAATAAGTAAAGAAGATATGAAAAAAAGAGAATGGCAGGAGCTTGATTTTATAATTGTCTCAGGAGATGCCTACATAGATCACCCATCTTTTGGAACAGCAATTATTGCTCGGGTATTGGAAGATGCAGGTTTTAAAGTGGGGATAATAGCTCAACCTGATTGGAGAAGTAAAAAAGATTTCATGAAATTAGGGAAACCAAGTCTAGGTTTTATGGTAAGTGCAGGTAATATGGATTCTATGGTTAATCATTATACAGTGAACAAAAGAAGAAGGAGAAATGACGCCTATTCACCAGGAGGTAAAAGTGGGAAAAGACCAGATAGAGCTACAATTGTCTATTGTAATAGGATCAGGGAAGCTTATGCTGAAATTCCAATTATAATAGGTGGAATAGAAGCAAGTTTGAGGCGATTTGCTTATTATGATTACTGGGATAATAAAGTAAGGCGTTCAATACTTTTTGATAGTAGAGCAGATTTGCTTGTGTACGGTATGGGGGAAAAACAGGTAGTAGAGATAGCAGAAAACATGGCTAATGGATTGGATATCAAATATATTAGACATATACCAGGAACCTGTTTCATTGTTGACGAGAAAGATGAGGTATATGGATATCAGGAAATACATTCCTATCAAGAAGTATCTGAGGATAAAAGAAAATATGCTGAAGCTTTTAAAGTACAATATGATGAACAGGATGCTCTAAGGGGTAATATCTTGATTCAGGAAGATAATGGCCGTTATCTTGTACAAAATCCTCCTGTAAAACCATTAAGCGAAGAGGACTTAGATTTAGTTTATTCTCTTCCTTTTCAGCGAAATTATCATCCTATTTATGAGAAAGACGGTGGAGTCCCTGCAATTAAAGAGATAAAGCATAGTATTAGCAGTTCACGTGGATGTTATGGAGCTTGCTCATTTTGTTCTTTAACATTTCATCAGGGAAGAACAGTTATTAGCAGAAGTAAAGAATCAATTCTCTCTGAGGCAGAAAAGGTAGTTGCTGATGAAGACTTTAAAGGATATATTCATGATGTAGGTGGCCCTACAGCAAATTTTCGAAGTCCAGCCTGTGAAAAACAGTTAAGAAAAGGCTCATGTAAAGAGCGACAGTGTCTTTATCCCAATCCTTGTAAAAATCTTGAGATAGATCATGAGGATTACTTAGACATTCTAAGATCCTTAAGAGAGAAGGAAGAGGTAAAGAAGGTATTTATTCGTTCTGGTTTGAGGTTTGATTATATTATGGAAGATGAAAAAGACGACTTTTTTAAAGAATTATGTGAACATCATGTTAGTGGGCTTTTGAAAGTA
Source organism: Halanaerobiaceae bacterium ANBcell28 (assembly GCA_037623315.1). Lineage (GTDB taxonomy): Bacteria > Bacillota > Halanaerobiia > Halanaerobiales > DTU029 > JBBJJH01. Next base: position 78,463 of record JBBJJH010000003.1, on the reverse strand, counting down.
GCCCCAGAACATGTTTCTAAACCTGTACTGGATTTAATGGGAAAACCTGATAATGCTGTTTTTGAGGCCTTTCGTAAGAAGTTTTATAGAATAAATGAAGAGATAGGTAAAGAACAATATCTAGTGCCATATTTAATTTCTGGACACCCTGGAAGCACTCTGGATTCAGCTATAGAGTTGGCTGAGTATTTAAGAGATATAAATCATCATCCAGAACAGGTGCAAGATTTCTACCCTACACCTGGTACTCTATCAACGACAATGTATTATACAGGATATGATCCCAGGACTTTGGAAAAAGTTTATGTAGCTAAAAGTCATGAAGAAAAGAAAATGCAACGAGCTTTATTACAATATCATTTTCCTCAAAATTATGATATGGTCTATAAGGCCCTTAAAAAAGCAGGTAGAACTGATTTAATAGGCTATCATAAAAAGGCCTTAATAAAGCCTAGGAAAAAAAGAAACTAGTTGATAGATAATAGTTTTAAAACAGAGTCTGCATTCTGATTCATATGTGCAAGTAAAGAGATACTAGTATCTAATAGTATTTTATTTCTTGTAAAGTTTACGATTTCTTTTGCCATGTCAAGATCTCTAATTCTAGACTCAGCAGAAATAAGATTCTCTGAATAATTTTCTGCGTTTCTAGATATGTGAAAGAGTGCGTTTTGATATATACCATATTTTGCGCGTTCACTGTTGATTCTAGCTTGAGCATTATCAACTATTTTTAATAATTTTTCCACAGAATTTCTATTTTCAAGAGAGATGTTTTCCAGTCCCAATGCTTCAATTGTTACATTGCTAAGATGGATTTCAAAATTAGCAGATCTACCATTGACATTTATTAATAGTTTATTGTCTTGCATATTATCATTATTTTCTTTTTGACTTGTATTATTATAAATAGTTGCTGATCCAGTACCAAGTAGATTTATAGTAGCATCACCTTGGATGTTCACATTATTACTTTTACTAGTATAAGCCTGTTCATTAACAGTATATTTTGTGTCCTGGGCTTGTCCAGTTTGTCTTATGTAATTTCCTTCTATATCGAGTATACCAAGACTTCTTAGTATAGTATTATTGGATGTATTTGAAATAGTTACATCACCAGTATTTTTTAATAATATTTTGGCTAATTCAATATCTTCATCGTTGAATAAAGTAATAAGATTCTCATTGCTAGAGTATTCAATATCATTTGTTGTATATTTTGCATTCATTGCTTTTTGAATTATATTTATCTGGCTATCTTGTAAAAGACCAATATTATATAAGATAGCATTAGTATTTTCATTAGATATAGTAGTATTTCCAGTTCCAATAAGATCAATAGTGGCTTTTTCTTCTATATTAATATCAGAATTTGAAGAACTTGAGAAGTGATTACCATCTATAGTGAATTTAGCATCCTGTGCTTCTTCAATAACATTAGTGAAGGCTCCTGAACTGTTAAGGATATTAAGGTTTTCTAGGACTGCATGTTCTGACATATTTTGACTTGTGCCTGATTCTTGACTTGTGCTTAGATTGTTAATTTCACTTCCTTCAGAGTAAGTAATACTACTAATGCTTAAATTATCAAATGAAGCAACATTATACAATGCAGCAATTCCCATTTTACCATCAGTATCAGCATCGGTCCATCCTTCCTGTATGATTTCACCTAGTAATTCTCCATCTTCACTCCATGCTTTAACAGTATAATTTCCTTGTCCATCTGTAGATGCCATTAAGGTTGATTGCATTCCTTGTTTATGATAATATCTAACTTCATCTTTGATACCATTAACCCATTTACTTAAATAAATATATTGATTATCTATGGTAAATTGTGTGTAGTTTTCTTCATCTGTATAACTTAAATAACCACCTGCTCTATGATCAGAATCAAGTATATCTATAGTTATAGTCCTTTCTGCTGGGAAATTATCTGTTCCATTTATAAGTAGTACTGAATTAGGTGAATCTTGAGCACTTTGCTCTAATATACCATCTGAGACAACCCAGTCTCCATTAATGATAGTGTAGTCATCTGAAGAAAGTTCTCCAGAACTAAAATCATCAGAGAAAGATGTTTGGTTTTCTGTATCATCTTTAGCTATAATTGCTCCTTCAGTACCACTAATATCAGATTCTAGAATAAGTTGATTGTTATCATTTATATTTGCAATTACATTAATGTTTTTTTCGTTTATCATATTTTTAATATCTACAAGTGAATCGTTATCCTTTACAGTAAATTGATGATCATTAATTGTAAATTTTCCTGAGTATCCAAGAGATTTATTGATATCATCTACAGCATCTGAGCGAACTGTATGTGTTCCTGCAAGTTGTTCAACTTCTAGTTCATGACTCCATACTGTATTTGACAAAATTTCTTTTGTACTTGCTACATCAGGATTGCTGGAAACAAGATAGCTTCCATCAGTAGTCAAATCTTCTAGTGTAAAAGCATTGCTTTCTCCAGTTTTATTAGAAGTAATGATAAGCCTATATGAATCATCAATTGTTGCATTAACATCGATATTAGCGTCATTAATTTTATTCCGAATATCTAATAAAGAATCGTTGTTATCTATAGATATAATTGTATCATTGACTTTGAACTGGCCATTTAAGTTTAGGGGAGAGGTATGACTTGGTACTTTATCACTCCTTGCTGTCATAGCTTGTGCTATTTGACTTATATTAATACTTTGACTCCAGTTGTTTTCTGAAAAAAGCTGAATAGCTTCAGCGATACTACTGTCAGATGAAGAGAGGTTTTGAACATTATCTGTATTGTCTCTTAGAGAAAAGTCACCATCTGCACCTTCTACTGTAGAACTTATCACTAAGTGATTATCCTTATCGATTGTTGCTAATACATTTGAAGAGCTATTATTGATTTTATCTTTAATGTCCGTAAGAGAATCATTTTTTTCAATATGAATAGTTATATTATCTATATCAAAATTACCAGATAGACCTAATGATTGTGTAATACTTGAAAATTTCTGGCTTTTGACTTGTTTTGTATCTAATAATTGAATTACTTCTAACTGATGTGACCAGTCTTCCTTATTTAATAAGGTATCTGTTATAGCAACATTTTTATTACTTGAATTAAAGCCTTGTAAATATGTATTCTTACTAGTGTGGCGTTTTACATTTAATAAAGATATATTATTAAATTCAGTATTATTTGCAATAGCATTTATGCTTTCTTTAATTTGCTCTATTTCTATTTGAGCATTTTTCTTGTCTTTTTTATTATAAGTGTCATTTGACATCATAAGAGATAATTCTCTAATGCGTTGGAGTTGTTCTCCAATTTCAGCCAAAGCATTTTCTGCTACAGTGATTAAAGAAATACCATCTTGAATATTGCGATTAGCTTGATGTAAGCCTCTAATTCTTGCTCTCATTCTCTGGGAAATAGAAAGACTGGCGGCATTGTCAGCTGCACTATTAATCCTAAGTCCACTTGATAGTTTTTCATTAGATTTATAAATCTTTGAGGTATTATTTCTAATGTGGTTTAATACGAAATAGTTCTTATTGAAAGAGATGCGCATCTTTCTACCCCTCCTTTACTTATATTCAAAAAATATAATCTGACATTAATGTTATAGGACTATAGTATCATTATATCATATTTTTTTAAAAAAGGAAGAGATGCTCAATTATTTCAGTTAATTTACTTTTTGTGCCCTGCTTAAATTTATCATCTAGTTTAGCCAACGCTCACCTGCAAACTTGATCCCCATAGCCCCCAGGGGTGCGGTGATAATTATAGCCAGAACAGCAAGAGCAAGTATCAATTCACCTGCTGGTACGCCTGCTGCCAGGGGAACTGCACCAATAGCAGCCTGAACTGTAGCCTTTGGTGTATAAGAGATGACTGTAAAGAATCGTTCTCTCCAGTTGAGATTTGTTCCGGCTACTGAGATGAAAACCCCAAGTGATCTAGCAGTTAACCCTAAAGCTATTATTAAAAGGCCGAGCAAACCTGATTCCCATGCTATGTATATATTTACTTCAGCACCAACTAAAACAAATAGCATTATTTCAGCAAAAACCCATATTCGATTAAATTTTTCAGATAGCCTTGTTCCCAATACATGATATTTTTCCTGTAAGACAAAACCCATTGCCATTACACCTAGTAGGGCTGCTATAGGTATTATATTTTCTAAAAAGCTCTCTAAGCTAGTTAAGAGAATAGCAGCACTTAATATAAGAAGTGCTTTTTTTGTATCTCTTATATGATAATTTTTAAATAAATATATAAGTATAAATGCAATTAAAACTCCCAGTAAAGATCCTGTTATAATGGATAAAGGAATATTTAATATAGAGAATAATATATTTATTTGTTGACCTCCATATAAACCAAGGAAGGTAGAAAAGATAGTAATGGCTACAACATCATCTATAGAAGCAGCTGCCAGAACAAGTGTGGGGATACCTTTGGCTGCTCCTTTTTTTTCTTCAATCAATCTTAACATTTGAGGAACTACAACTGCAGGTGATACTGCTGCAATAATAAAACCCAGAATACCTGCTTCAATAAAGGAAATATTAAATAAAAACATGGATATTAATAGTACTGTAAAACCTTCCATTAAACCAGGGATAAAACTCATTTTGAAAGCCGGGACACCAACCTTTTTTAAGGTTTCTTTTTTTATGCCAAGACCTGCTCTAATTAAAATAACTATTAAAGCAATTTTTCTTAAATCAGCTGATATTAATAAAATTTCATCACTGATAATATCTAGAACATATGGACCCATTAAGATACCTACAATTAACATTCCAAGCAAACCTGGTAGGTTAACCTTATCAAATGCCCTATTAAAGATTAGAGCAAAGATAATTATAATTGCTAGACTTAAAGCCATGTTATATCACTCCTTAAAATAATTTATACAAGTAGTCTTTTATGTAATCAAAGTAATCAAAAAAAGCTCCTATTTAGGCTACAAAAATCCCCTAAATAGGAGCCATCAATTGCTTATGCAATAGTTAAAGGTGAGCTCCATCACCATTATGCCTTATTATATCTTTATGAATTATCATTGTCAAGAGTTAACATTTCTACTAAACTTAATCTTTATGAAGCAGTTAGAAGCTCTATCTAAATCTCTGATTTATGTGTAGAGGTTCACAATAATTGTTGAAATATATGCTTGCTTTTTTCATAGATATATTGTAAAATAAGCTTAATAGTAACAATTATGATTAATAAATATTGAAAAGGAGAGGGGAATCATTTATGAATTTTGATACTTATTCATTGCCATTATTATTAACTGCTTTAGGAGGTCTGGCTACAGGTATAGGTAGTTTAGCTTCATTATTTTTTCAAGATATAAAAAGGAAACATCTTAGTGTTGTTATGGGATTTGCAGCAGGTGTTATGATCTATATTTCTTTTGCAGAGTTATTGGAAGAATCAATGGAGGCCGCAGGCTTTGTACCGGCTAATATAGCTTTTTTTGGAGGAATTCTGGTGATGATGCTGGTAGATTATCTAATACCGCATAATTATCTTGCGGAACAAATTATGTATAAAAAGAAAAAAAATGCAGATCCATCTGCAAAACTATCTGAAACTATGTCAATACCAGAAGAAGAGGAAAAAAGTGAGATATTATCTGCTGGATTAATGACTGCCATTGGAATAGCAATACATAACTTCCCTGAAGGTGTAATTGTTTTTATTTCAGCAGTTCATGATATACGCTTGGGTATTGCACTGACTATCGCAATTGCCTTGCATAATATACCAGAAGGGTTCTCGATAGGTATGCCTATCTTATATGCTACAGAGGACAAAAAGAAAACATTTTTCTATTCGCTTGCAGCAGGATTGGCTGAACCCATAGGTGCTTTATTAGTTGTTTTATTTTTTGGGCCTTTTCTTACTGATTACATTGTTCATTTAGCTTTGGGTTTTGTAGCAGGAATTATGGTATTTATAAGTTTTGATGAATTACTACCATTGTCATTTAAAGATAGTGATCCTCATTCTGTAGTATTAGGGATAATTGCAGGTATGTTTGTTATGTTTGCGACTCTGATTTTTGTCGGATAATATAAGTACTGAAGCTTTTTGAACGTTCATTCAGCAAATGGCTAAGCTTAGATTGCCGAATTATGTAAATACAACTCCGAAAGTTGTAAAGAAAGCCAATAAGCAGATTAATCTTCTTATTGGCTTTAATTTTTAGCATACCTTTAGTATTACTATTTAGTAGCTAGTCTATTTTTTGATATTTTCTCCACCTTGATTAAGCCCCCAGGATTTTTTTAGAAGGATAGCAATGTTTGATAAGAAACCCATAGGACAAAAAGCACACCAGGTTCTAGGGTGAAATACCAGGCCTAATAGAATAGTCATTCCAGTTGTAATACTGACCATCTGTATGAAGACTGCTCCAACTTCGACTAAGCTATTTGCAGATAATATTCCAGTAAAAAAGTTATAAAAAAGAAAAATTAAAAAAGCTATTTTTAGAAAGGTATTATGAAAAATTGCAGGTATTTTCTTGCTTTTGTTTAATCTTCTTAGGATTACATCATTAAAAACTCCCCTAGGACAAAAATACACACACCATTTTCTACTACCTTTGATTGAAGCCATAACTACAGGTGCTAACATACATATTAAAGCTATCAAACCAATAAGTGGATAGAACCAGCCAATTACTAAGAACACAATTAAAATAGTCCATATATATTTATTTAGTCCTTTAAGTCGCTTAGGTAGTTTGAATTCCTTCATTTTATTTCCTCCTCTTATATAATTGTGCAAACAGATACTTAATAGTAATTATATATAAAACTATATATGATTATGTTAGCTACTTAACTGAAATGAAAAGTAAATATAGAATTTTAGTTTTAGAAATTAAATTATAACTCTGTAAATGGATTCAAATATCAGGCATCTGAAATTTGTTTTTTAAAATTAATTATTATATAATAAATAGGGTTTATTCTATATATAATTAAATGGAGGAATAATATGTATATTTTTAATACTAAAGGAACTTGTGCAAGTGAAATAAAAATCAAAGTCAATGACAATAAAATAATTGAAAAGATTGAGTTTGTTGGGGGTTGTAATGGTAATCTTGCTGGATTATCAAGTTTGGTAGAAGGGGAAAAGGTTGATAAAATTATAAAAAAGTTAGCAGGTATAAGATGTAAGAATGGCACTTCCTGCCCTGATCAATTAAGTAAAGCCTTAAAGGAATTGAAAAATCAATTAATCTATTAAAATACTTGATTTATACTCTTTGTAATGTTATAATTAATTTAAATAGTAATAGTTATCATTAAATACTTACTTAAACAGTAGAAATTTTGAATATTTAACATTATTACAAGGAGTTGATTATGATGACAATAAAAGTAGGCGAAAATTTAAAGAACTTTACTCTTGAAGATCAAAATGAGAACAAAGTATCGCTCAATGATTTTAAAGGGAAGAAAGTCTTACTATCATTTCACCCATTAGCCTGGACTGGGGTTTGCACAAAACAGATGAAAGCACTTGATGATAATTATGAGCAGTTTGAGGAAAGCAATACAATTCCATTGGGAATTAATGTAGAAGCAACACCTTCTAAAAAAGCTTGGGCAGAAGATATGGAATTAGAAAACTTACGTATTTTATCTGATTTTTGGCCACATGGTCAACTGGCTAAAGAATTGGGCGTATTTATTGAAGAAAATGGTTTTTCTGGACGTGTAAATATTTTATTGGATGAAGAACATAATGTAGTTTGGGTTAAAGAATATGATATACCAGAATTACCTGACATAGAAGAGGTATTAGAAAAAACAGCTGAATAGTATTTGAATAATTTACTTAATAAAAGACTTCTCAAAATGATGAGGAGTCTTCTTTTTATGTCTTATTTTCTTTTTGTATGCTTTATTTCCTTTTGTATATACTAATTGTATTAAAATTAATAAAGTGAGTTCTTAGTGGCAGTTAGCTCTCAGATGAATATATTTTGCCTAAATTCCTAAATTAATTATGAAAGGAGTTAATTTTTTGAAAGTAGAAAAACAATATCAAGAGAAAAATACCCAAACTAAAGAAGAAAAAAATCTTGATAAAGATAAATATGAAGAACTAAAGAATGTCATTCAGGAGTATAAGGAAAAAGAAGGCTCGTTAATAACAATTTTACATCAAGCACAGAAGATTTTTGGGCACCTTCCCAGGGAAGTTCAAATATACGTAGCTAAGAGTCTAGGTATCCCCTTAGCTGAAGTATATGGTGTAGTTAGTTTTTATTCTCTCTTTAATATGGAGAAAAGAGGGAAATATACAATTGAAATTTGTATGGGAACAGCCTGCTATGTAAAAGGTTCTGAAGAAATATTAAAAATTTTGAAAGAAGAATTAAAAATAGAACCAGGAGAGATTACTGAAGATGGCAAATTTACTATTGAAACAACTCGCTGTATAGGTGCCTGTAGTCTAGCGCCCGTTATTAATATAGGAGATGATATTCATGGTAAAGTAAAAGGGGAAGAAATCTTAGAAATTATAAAAAAGTATGAGTAATTTTACTCAAACTTCGCAGAAGAAAACCTTTATTATTTGAGAAAGGAGTATAGATATTGGCAGACGAGAGAATTAAGTTACTTGTATGTTCTGGTGCAGCCTGTACTTCTGCAGATGCTGAGGAATTAAAGAATGCATTATCTGATGAGTTAGAGAAGCAAAATTTAAAAGATAATTATAAAATAATTGAAACAGGATGTAGTGGTAGTTGTGATTTTGGTCCATTACTAATTATAGATCCTGGTGATGTTTTTTATGTTAATCTTAATCCAGATGCTGCTAGAAGAATTGTCAATGAAGATTTTATTAATGGGAATACAGTAGAAGAATTTTTATACCAGAGTCCTGAGACAGGGGAAAAGTTGAAGACTTTGAACGAGATATCTTTTTTTGAAAATCAAACAAAAATAGCTTTACGTAATTGTGGCAAAATAGATCCTGTTAGGGTTGAAGATTATATTCACCAGGGAGGGTATGTTGCTCTGGCCAAAGTTCTTCATGATATGAGTCCTGAAGAGGTTTTAGAAGAAGTTAAAAAGTCAGGATTAAGGGGAAGAGGCGGAGGAGGATTTCCCACAGGTCTAAAATGGGAAATGACTAGAAATGCTGAAATAAGAGATGATAAGGGAACAAAATACGTTATCTGTAATGCTGATGAAGGGGACCCCGGGGCATTTATGGATAGAAGTATTATGGAAGGGAACCCTCATCTGGTAATAGAAGCAATGATTATTGCTGCCTATGTTATCGGCTCAAGGCAGGGATATGTATATATTCGAGCTGAATACCCTATGGCAGTTCGAAGACTAGAAGCTGCAATTAAGTATGCTAGAGATTTTGGAGCCATTGGTGAAAATATTTTTGATTCTGGATTTGATTTTGATCTAGAAATAAGTATAGGTGCAGGTGCTTTTGTATGTGGTGAAGAAACTGCTTTGATTCACTCCATTCAAGGGCAAAGAGGAGAACCACGAGCAAAACCACCTTTTCCTGCTGAAAAGGGATTATGGAATAAACCTACATTAATTAATAATGTAGAGACTTTTGCTAATATACCAACAATTATTCTAAAAGGTGGAGAATGGTTTAGTCAATATGGCACAGATGATAGTAAAGGTACCAAGGTTTTCGCTTTAGCAGGAGATATAAATCATACAGGATTAATTGAAGTACCTATGGGTACTACTCTAAGATCAATTATATATGATTTAGGTGGAGGTATTGCAGAAGAAAAAGGCTTTAAGGCAGCACAGATAGGGGGTCCTTCTGGAGGTGTATTAACAGAGAAAGAATTGGACTTGCCTTTAGAATATGATTCACTACTGGAAATTGGAGCTATGATGGGCTCTGGTGGTCTGGTGATTATGGATAATGAAACCTGTATGGTTGATATTGCAAGATATTATCTGGATTTTACTCAGGATGAGTCCTGTGGCAAATGTACTCCCTGTAGAATAGGCACTAAAAGAATGCTGGAGATTTTGAATCGAATTGTAAATGGTGAAGGAGAGATTGAAGATATTGATAGATTAATAGATTTATCAAAGCTGTTAAAACAAAGTTCTTTATGTGGCTTAGGTTTATCTGCTCCAAATCCAGTTTTGAGTACATTGAAAAATTTTCGTCAAGAGTATGAAGCACATATTAAAGATAGGATTTGTCCCGCCGGCGTATGTGAAAATTTAATGCTTAGAAAAAATAAAAATAATAAAGCTAAAGCTAAAGAATCTAAAGAAGCAAAATAAGCCATATAAGCCATAAATAATGATTGAAAGGAGATTTCTTTTATGGTAAAAATTGAGATAGATGGTCAGGAACTAGAAATAGATGAAGGGAGTTCTATACTTGATGCAACTAAGTCTATAGGCATTGAAATTCCAACATTATGTTATCTAAAAGATATAAATGTTGAAGGTTCCTGTAGAGTATGTTTGGTTGAAGTAGAAGATGACCCTGTATTGCGCCCTGCCTGTATAAGTGATGTTCAAGAAGGAATGAAGATAAAAACATCTACACCTAGAGTAATCAAAGCTAGAAAACAAATGATAGAACTCTTACTATCAGATCATCCCTTTACCTGTCTAACATGTATTGCAAATCAAAATTGTGAGTTACAAAGTCTTGCAAAAGAATATGATATTAGGGAGTTAAAATACTCAGGAGATCGCAGGGAATTGCCAATTGATGATTTATCACCTTCGATAGTTAGAGACCCGGAAAAATGTATAATGTGTAGAAGGTGTATTACGGTATGTAAAAAAGTGGTGACAGCAGGTATTTATGATGTTAATGAGAGAGGATTTAATTCTTTTGCTGCCCCTGCTATGAATGATAGTCAAATAGATACTCCCTGTACTTATTGTGGTCAATGTATTTTATCCTGTCCTACTGGTGCAATACATGAACAGCGTCAGGATACAGAATTAGTTTGGGAAGCTCTAATAGATCCTGAAAAACATGTTCTCATACAAACAGCTCCTGCAATAAGGGTATCTCTAGGTGAAATGTTTGGTCTGGATATTGGTACTTTAGTTACTGGCAAAGTTGTAACAGCTTTAAAAAAGCTAGGATTTGATAAAGTATTTGATGACTGTTTTGGTGCAGATGTAGTTGTAATGGAGGAAGGTGCTGAATTTATACATAGATTGAAAGAGAAGAAGAGGCTTCCACAGTTTACTTCCTGCTGTCCTGGATGGGTGAAATTTGCTGAAAATTATTATCATGAATTATTACCTCATCTTTCAACAGTTCGTTCTCCACAACAGGTTTTTGGAGCTTTATCAAAAACATATTATGCAGAACAGGCAGGAATAGATCCCAAAAATATTTTTTGTGTATCCACAATGCCCTGTATAGCTAAGAAGTTTGAAGCCCGTCGTCCTGAAATGAAAGTTAAAGATATGCAGGCAGTAGATGCTGTACTTACAAGTAGAGAATTAGGGCAACTAATCAAGCAGGCTGGGATAGATTTAAGTAAATTAGCTGATAGTGACTATGATGAACCTATGGGTTCTGCCAGCGGTGCTGGAGTTATATTTGGTGCTGGTGGTGGTGTGATGGAAGCAACTCTTCGAACAGTTTATGAAAAGATGACAGGGGAAAAAATGAAAGATTTTCAGTATAAGGCTATCAGAACAGATAGCTGGAAAGAAATTGAGCTGGATATTAATGGTGAAATCCTTAGATTTGGAGTTGCCAGAGGACTTGGTAATGCCAGACATTTAATTGATAGGGTTCTAGAAGGTGAAGTTGAATATCATCTTATTGAAATAATGGCCTGTCCTTCAGGATGTGTTGGTGGAGGGGGACAACCAATATATAGTTATAAGGATGATTGGTATATGCAGGTGGAAGCTGGAAATGAAAGAGGCAAGGCTTTGTTTGCTGCAGATGAACAAACGGATGTAAAAACATCCCATGATAACCCCTGGATTCAAAAGCTATATAATGAGTTTTTAGGTGAACCAATGGGCGAAAGATCCTGCGAGTTGTTCCATAGTTCTTATACAGAGAGGCCTATGTATGGAGAAAGCCCTCATGAATTAGTGAAATAGAAAAATATAAATTGAAAATAAAAACTATAATATAAAGATAAACAGGATAAGAACCCTATTGATTCATTTAATAGGGTTCTATCGATATAATTATGAATTAATAAGCCTGCAAACATCAATGGTTCTTTTTTTAATCTCTTCTGGATTTCTAATCCATTGGGGTAATTCATCATCTACTATATTACTTAAGAAAGAATACCAGGGATTTTCTTCTTGACTACTCTCAATTCTTTCTTTAGATATTCCTTCCCAGGGAATAGAATTATCTTCTTCAAGTAATCCCATCTGATATGCTTGAAAATATGCCCATAAAGTTGACAAAAGATGAGAATTTGCTTTTTTTTCACCAGGGTTTTTTGGTCCTACATTGATTGAAATATCTTCAGGTTTCAGCATTTTAGGTGAGTCTTTAGTAATTTTAAACTGTTTTTTAAATTTTACAGTTTTAATTATTTTATTATTATTATATTGTGTATCAGCAAATTCCATTTCTTCCTCTTTTTTATGTACATTTATCAGTTTAGGTAACTGAGTTCCTAAAAGTATTCCAAGGATTAAATATTCTACTTTCATAAAAAAACTCCTTTATATTAGTTTTTAATGAAGGAAATTCCATCTAAACTAGATCTAATTTAGATGGAATTTAAAATAGTAATTAAAAATAAAATTAGAGCTGAATTATAATATTCAATAAAAACTTATTCCGCGCAAGTAACATTTAAAAGCTCAACATCGGGTATTTCTACAACAAAAGTTACAGCAAATTCACATTCTAAAACTTGATCAAAATGCGCTGTACAACGATCTGTTCTTTTAGGATGACATGGGCGTCTTCTTCTTAAACCTAATGTGCTTTCTTCGCTCATAGCAAGACTCCTTTCAGTAATTATCTAAGTTTTACTTTATAATATGATAAACGTAATTTTTTGTGTATTATTAAAAAAATTTTTAACATGTAATGAATAAAAAAAGTGCCTACTATTAGTATTTTTCTAATAGAGACACTTTTTTTAATATTTATTTGTTTTTATTATATTTTACCCGTTCATGTTCTTTAAGCAGTTTCTTTCTAAGTCTGATAGCATCTGGTGTTATTTCTATTAGTTCATCATCACTAATAAATTCAATGGCTTCTTCAAGCGTAAATATTTTTGGCGATGTAAGATTAAGGGCGTCATCAGAACCTGCGGCTCTAGTATTTGTCAGCTTCTTATTCTTACAGGGGTTAACAGTAAGATCGTTATCACGACTGTTCATACCGATAATCATACCCTCATAAACCTCAGTTCCTGGCTTGATAAAGATAGTAGCTCTCTGACTTAAGTTAAATAGAGAATAGGCCATGGCAGTTCCTTGATTTTGAGATATCAGCACACCATTTATACGATCTGGCATTTCACCCTTGTATTCTTCATATCTTTCAAAAGATCTGATAAGAGTACCTTCACCACGGGTGTCATTGATAAATTCACTTTTGTAACCGATTAAACCACGAGTTGCTACCATAAACTCCAGTCTAACATAATCGTTAATGGCTTTCATGGATTGCATTAGACCTTTTCTCTGATTCAATTTGGAGATGATAGTACCTGAATATTCTTCAGGTGTTTCTATTACTACCCTTTCAACTGGCTCCATAACTTTGCCATTCTCTTTATGAAATAATACTTCTGGCTTTGAAACTGATAATTCATAACCTTCTCGTCTCATGTTTTCCAGTAAAATGGAAAGATGGAGCTCACCGCGACCTGAGACCTTAAAAGAATCACTATTTTCTATTTTCTCTACTCTTATTCCTACATTAACTTCCAGCTCTTTTTCCAGACGATCTTTTAAATGTCTGGTAGTTAAGAAATCACCACTTTGTCCAACGAAGGGAGAATCATTTACTGAAAAGTTCATAGAAAGAGTTGGTTCTTCAATTTTGAGCATTTTCATGGGATTAATATTATCTGGGTTACAAATGGTTTCACCAATAGAGATATGATCAATTCCAGCAATAGCAACTAGATCGCCACTATGTGCTTCATCAACAGCAAGCTTGTTTAAACCCTGATAGCTAAATAATTTACTTATACGATTTTTCTGTATGGAACCATCTCTTTTAGAGACCGCAACAGTTTCTCCTGATTTTATACTCCCTTTATAAATTCTACCAATTCCAATACGTCCCAAATAATCGTCATAATCAAGGTCGTATATTTGCATTTGTAAAGGGTCTTCATCATAATCGGGATAAGGTTCAACATGTTCCAGAATTGTTTCAAATAGAGGACTTAAGTCTTGGCTATCTAAATTGTCTTCAGTATAAGCGATACCATCCCTGGCAACACCATAAACAATAGGGAATTCTAATTGCTGATCATCTGCTTCCAGATCAATAAATAGGTCTAGAACCATGTCAGTGACTTCCTCGGCTCTAGCGTTTTTCTTGTCCATTTTGTTGATAAAAAGAATTGGCTTAATCCCTAATTCCAGTGACTTTTGCAAGACAAATCTGGTTTGAGGCATAGGGCCTTCACTTGAGTCTACTATCAAAACAGCTGTATCAACAGCTTTTATAACCCTTTCAACTTCTGAAGAGAAGTCAGCATGTCCAGGTGTATCAACAATATTCATTTTGATTCCTTCATACTCTATGGCACAGTTTTTGGAGTAGATGGTAATGCCACGTTCTCTTTCTAAATCATTTCTATCCATTACACAATCTACTACTTCTTCATTTTCTCTAAATACCCCACTTTGGTTCAAAAAGGCATCAACCAGTGTTGACTTCCCTGCATCAACGTGAGCTATGATTGCTATATTTATTATTTCTTGTGTTTTTATCATTAGCATATCCTTTCTTTTTCTAATTCTTGTCTATTTTACATTGTTTTTTCATAATAATCAATAGCTATCAAAAATATAATTAAATAATTGCCCTATAAATGTCCTGTGACGAAAGATAAACCAGGCTACTTAAATATTTAAGCAGCCTGGTGCTTGACTTCCTTTTACTTAAGGGAGTATTATTTCTGCCGACAGTATCTGGGTAATATAGAGAAACGTGCTTCAACATGGATGGAGACATTCTATAGTGCCAATTACTTCAGTCCTTGCTGTTGCCGGTACGTTATCTATACCCAATAATACCTGCTCCCCAACATTTAAGAATTCAATTTCTTTTAAAGTATTTTCTATTATTGCAGGTTCTCTAAACATAGTAGTTTCTATAATTCTGTAGCTAATGTTTTTGTTTATTGTAGTAGCTTGAGGAATTGTTAAATTTGAACAGGTAATTATTATAGTACTATCTGTAATATCACTATTAATGTTTACCGGTCTATTAGTACCTTCGAAGACAGCTGAACAGCCATCAAAACTATTGAAACGAATAGTAACTCCAGATGGGATTATAAATCTATCCCGTATTGTTACTCTGGTTTCTGGAGAGTGTCCAAGATTTCTTACAATTAATCTAAAGACTCTACTATCTGCATCAGTACCTTCAACACAACACTTATCACCTTCTAATCTAACAGCATCGATGTTGAGTGTACATGTATCTGAAGACTCAACACCATTTGCTAATGCTCTTGCGGTATTGTTGATAATATATTGTCCGGCATCTTCAATATTTCCTATTGGAATATTATATTCTACTGTTATGCTTTCGCCTGGTGATAATTCTCCTAAATTTCCACTTATATCAATAATCCCTGGGACACTTGTATCAACAAGAAGATTTTCAGGAGAAATGTTAATATCTTCTACATCAATTGTTATATTAACTGGATTGTAGGTTATACGATCACTAAATTGAACATTTTCAAAATTTACATTGCCAGGATTACTTACATGTGTGGCATAATTAAGCTCCACTTGATTATCTTCTATTATTTCATCACAAACTTTCTCAACTGTAAGTCTTCCTACTTCAGGACAGGCAGGTACTTTATAACAATCATCACATTGAAATTCCAGTAAATTAGGACCTGCTTTTACTCTTATTTCTTCTTCTCCTACAGGAAAATTCCCCTGGAGTCTTAATCTGTATTGAACAGTAACCCCTTTTTCAAATCTGTCATTTGACATAATTTTTAGCCATTTGAAACCTGCAGGGGCTTCCCCTAGAACAGGGTCGCTTACGTTAAATTCATATTCATCATCAAATATAAGTGTTCTAAATTCATCACAACCATCAATCTTTTCGTCAACAGTAAGCAGTTCTGCAGTAATATTGACACAGATTGGAATACCAATACTGCTAATCGCCCTTGTAGATGGGGCACAATCAGCCATTAGCTTATAAGTCCAGTAAGACTTTCTTTCTTCTGCTTTATAACACGGATTATTTACCAAATTTCCATCAGGTAAAACCTGACAGGCTGGTTGGAATACAGTAATACCATTTATTGGTGGGCAGCAGCATATATTTTCATAAGGAATACATTCACAATCTATGCAGACATCTGCCATATAAATATTCACCTCCATATAAGTTTACATATAATTAAATATAAGACTATATATATTATGTTTTTATAGTGTATTTAGTGATTTATTATATTATTTTGCCGATTACTTTCACTTCGTTTTTCTTTATTGTTGGAGGAAGAATCCAGTATTTATTTTCATTTTTAATAGATATAGTATCAATGATTATCTTTATATTTGAACTTTCTCTAAAAGAAGTAATCCGTGAAATTTGGAAGCTTATGGAGAGGGATACAGAACCTTTATATGGGATTGTTAGCAGTGGGCTTTCAATTATTATGGTATTATTACTTATTTTCTTATTGATAGATATGTTTTGCTGAGTGTTTGCAAGATATGCATTCATTGCTTCTTCTCTTAGCATTTCAATTTCTACTTTTTCAGGAACGATAATTTTAGCTGTAAATTTTAAAATGCTAGTAGGAGAATGTCCCTGATTATATATGTTGTAGCTTATAACTTGACAGTTTTTTTCTTTGTGGTTTAGTGGGGAAATTTTTGTGTCTGCCTTTACTTGTATGGCTTTAATGGAGCTTATACAATAGTCCATATAATTAAACTCATTAATATTTGAAGACGCAATATATGTTATTAGATATTTATTAGGCTCCTGAATTGATAAAACAGCTAATTTAAGATTCAAAGTAAGAGTATCATTAGCTTTTATTTCTTTTAATTTAAAAGTTATTTCTAAAAAGCCATAATCGTTTTTTATATAGTTTATTCCCTCAATAAAATTATTTTCTTTTACTTTTAAATTATCAAATTTAATATTGTTGCTATCATATATAACTTTACAATTAATTAAAATATTATTAAGACTATTACTACTCTTATTAATTATATTAAGTTCTAGTTCCTGACATTTAGAAGAGGAGTTTTCCTTTTCTCTGATATTTATCTCAAAATCTGTGATTTTTTTTAAAATATTAGTCTCGTCTTCTTTTTTATTTTCTAAAAGATAATTTTTTGAATAACTTTTATCTCTTTTTTCTAATTCAATTAACTTTATTAAGTAAGTTAAAATTAAGGTAGTCAAAAAAGAATCCATATACAATACCCCCTAATATATTCTTTGACATTTTATACCACTTATATATTAGTTTATTATCTTCTTAGACTAGATAGAAGAAGAGTTCTTTCTTGACTATATATGTTCTTCTTTAAAATTGCACTTGTTCTTCGCAAGAGATCTATCTATTAATAATTTTCCTCTAAATAATTAGTAAAAAAAGACATAAGAGTGCTCAAAATAAGACATCTTATGTCTTTTAAAAATATAATTATGATAATTTAATACCTTTGGCTTTAACAAGATATTCTCCCGGTTCTACCTCAGTAAATAAATATAATCCTTCTATATTACTACGAGCTAAATTAATTAATTTTTCTTTTTCACCATTTAGCTTATAAAGTGCTACAAAGGCACCATGGATTGGATTGTTATGTTTATCTGATATAATACCAGAAACTGTTCCCATGTTTTCAGACTTATTAATTATTAATGATATATTAACTTCTGCAAATTCATTATTATCAATAACAACAATGGTTCCTTGACTAAGTTTATAACCACGTTTGTTTGCTTTTACTATATACTCACCAGCAGGTAGATTTACGGTAAAAAATTGTCCACTTTGGTTTGTTTCAGTTTCTGCAAACAAAGTTTCGGAATTAGAGTCGTTTTTTTGGAAGATATTAACCTGAGCATTAGGAATTGCTTTGCCTTCTATGTCGTAAATTTTACCATATATAGATGATATAATAGCTGTATCAGGGATTGGATCCAAACTAATATCTAAATTAACAGTTCCCTCTTTAGCTAATGCAAAACTTTTACTCTCTGATAATATATACCCAGGTTCTTTTTTTGCAGTTATCCTATAACTTCCTTTCGCTAATTGATCAAAACGATATTCTCCTTTAATATCACTGAAAGTATGATCTACTGGCTTATAGTCTAGAGTAAATACTTTAACAGTCGCATTTTCAAGAGGATTACCACAATCATCTCTGATTAAACCACGAACGATTCGTTTTCCCTCTGATTTTATTTTTTCCAAACTTAAATTAACATTTATTTCTTGGCCACCTTTAGGTAGTTCTTTAGGAGCAGATGCATTAATTATAAAAGTATCAGATTGAGCTATTTTTAACACCTCTTTCTTTAATATATTTATAATTATAATATGTTATAATCTGTCATATTGATAATTAGTTTTTCGAATACATAGGATATATATAAAGAAAGTAATTTAAGGGGGGGGATAATATGGATAATATGGATAATATATATACTATTAAAAAAGCATTAGATGAGGATAAAGGTAAATTAATAGTACGTATTTCTTTTGCAGATATGGAGAAAATGGGTGTAAATATTGGAGATACTATCTTGTTGAAAAAGGAAGATATAAGATTTGCAGTGCGAGTATTACCGATTTTAAGCAATGATGAAAATATGTTAATTCAGATAAATAAAATGATTTTAAAAAATCTTAATGCTAAAATTGATGATAAAATCATAGTAGAAAATGTAGTACTTAAACCTGCTGAATATATTAATTTTACTTTTGTTGAGAAATATAAAAAAGAAAACATTAAAGAAGATTATTTATGCAAATACTTTATAAATGCACCTGTAAAAAAAGGTCTTTTGCTAGATGTATATACTAATGGTAAGCTTGTATGTGAAGTTGAAGTTATAGATACAAAACCTGAAGGATTGGTTTTAGTAAATAAAAACACTTATATTAGTATTAAGGAAGATTTAGATGAAAATGCAAAAGAAAAGTTGTATAAGAATAATCATATAAAGGGAAAAGAAAAAATTGAAGAAAAAGAAATGCTAAAAGATTATAAATTTATATTCTTAAAAGAAGCTAGAGTAAAATGGAATGAAATAGGTGGATTAGATGTTCAGAAAGAACTTTTAATTCAAAATGTAGAATGGCCTATTATATATTCTGAATTTTTTACAAGTCTAGGTCTTAATAAAATAGACTCTTTTTTGATTCATGGAAGAACGGGTGTTGGAAAAAGTATGTTGGTTAATGCTCTGTCCAGGAAAATTAATTATAATTTTTTTTCTATAGATCCTGTTGAGTTGATTAATAAATGGTATGAAGATCCTAAAAAAGGAGTTATAGAAATCTTTAATAAGGCAATTGAAATGAAAAAAACACTGATATTTTTTGATAAAATAGATATTTTATTTTCTTCAAAAAAAATATTGAATAGCAGTAGAATTGAAAAAGCATTGTTTACATTTCTTAATGAGATGCAAAAAGATCTAAGTAAATCTAATATTATAGTATTTGCTGCTTGTAGAAAACTCAAAAATTTAAATCCTTTATTGTTGGAAAACAATACTTTTAAATTAATACTGAGTCTAGATTTACCTGATAAAAATGATAGGTATGAAATAATAAAAAATCATAGCAAAAATTATAATTTAGATAATGTCAATCTTCATAGATTATCAATTCAATCTCAAGGTTTGTCTGGAGAAGAACTGGCTCATGTATGTCGGCAAGCAGCTTTATATACACTGAAAAAATCTATTAGTTTTGGTATAGACATTAAAGAAATGAACAATATCCCTATAAATGAATCTGCTTTCCGAAGGGCAATATATAATATTAAGAGAGCCAAAACGTATAATATAATATAAATTCTACTCAGAAAGTTGTAATATAAAAATTAAAGGAGGTCGTTATTATGATGATAACGACCTCCTTTAAAAATTAAAAATTAAAAATTAACCATTATTGAGACAGTCTGTATCTTCCACACAAATTATTGTTGGAGCACAAAGATTAGTAATAGTAAATGCTAAAGAAACTGGTCCTGATACTGATGTTTCAGTAGTTGTTATTTGACCTGCATCACAGGAAGCACTTGCTTGAATTTCAGGTGAAATTGCACCATCGCAACACAAAGTAACGCCTGTTGGTAAAGTAATTGAACCAGTACTTCCCATTACATTACAATAGTCATTGAATGTGGCACAACTATCATCATGGAACTTATATTGGAACTGTGAATCAAAGGAAAAAGATAGAGTTGGTGGAGTAGTGTTAAGATTAAGCCCAACATTATATACATGAATATTACAGTCATCACCAGCAGCAGTAGGTGTATGACCTGGATTGGTACAGGTAATAGTTTCCGCATAATCTGTAGTTAAATTAGTTACTTCCGAAACACATATTTGCCTAATAGCCATAGAATATCCTCCTTCTTATGATAGTATTTGTTATATTATATGTTCACTATATACCAATGTTACAAGAATTTATCATATTAAAAATATACTTATGTTAATTTTAAAATAACTCCATATTTATTAGGTATTTATTTTCTTAAATAATCTAAAAATAATAACATAAATATAATAATATGAAAGTATTAATAAAGATTAATACAAAAAAGTGGGTGTTTCTAATGAAAAAAGATTCTTCAATATCTTTATGTATGATAGTCAAAGATGAAGAAAATAATATAAAAAATTGTTTAGAATCTGTTTATAAATATGTAGATGAAATAATAATTGTAGATACTGGTTCAAGAGATAATACTCTTAGTATTGCAAAAAATTATCAAGTCACTATCATAAAAGAAAGCTGGTATGATGACTTTTCCAGGGCTAGAAATACGAGCTTGGAACATGCTCAAGGTGATTGGATTTTATACCTTGATGCAGACGAATATCTTCCAGAGAAAACAGTTAAAAAATTAAGTGAACTTTCTAAGAATAAAATAGCATCTGCCTGGCTGTTTTCTATCATTAGCCCAATAAATGATAATACAGCTAATAGACATGCCAATATACGGATGTTTAGAAATAAAAAGAATTATTTCTTTCAGGGAAAGATTCATGAACAAATTAAACCATCTATTATAAAAAATGATCCTGAAGCAGTTATTTTAAATTCAGGTTTAGATATATATCATAGTGGATACAGAAATGATTACCGTGGAAGAAAAGCAAAAACTTTAAGAAATATTAGGATTTTAAAGCAAGAATTAAAGAAAAGAGAAAAAAACCCTTTTCTGAATTTTAATATAGCAAAAAGTTATTATGTATTAGGGAAATATCAATTATCTCAAAAACATTATCAAATAGCAGTAGAAAATATAGATGATCACTCAGATATTAGACCAGTCCTCTATCGTAATTATAGCTTGTGTCTTATAGAAACAGGTGAATTTAAAGTCGCTATATCATTACTTAAAAAAGCGGTCTTAGAATATGAAGATTATCCAGATTTATATTTTATAATGGCTCACATATACTGGGATTTAGGTTGGATAAAAGAGGCAAAAAAATATTATAATCTATGTCTTAATATAAAAAAAATTAGTATAAAATATACTACAAGTCCCGGAGTTAATACCTTCCTGGCACTGGAGAATATAGGTGAAATATGTTTGCGAGAGAATAATATAAAAAAAGCAACCAAATACTTTGAGAAAGCATATCTATCTAATAAATCTTTTCAATTATTAGTAAAAATATTATCCTGTCTTCAAAAGATTTTAAAGAAAGATAAAGAAATAATCCAATATTTTTTAAAAGATGATTTAAAACTTTCATTTACACAGATGATAACTCTATTTTATAAAAGTAAAAATTATAATTTATGTTTTGAGTATTATCAAATAGAAGAAGAGAAAAATAATAATCAAATAAAAAAAATTACAAAAAAAGAAATAAAGAAGGTATCCTATTATCTTGCTGATTCAATGCTAAGATGTCATAAATTTCAAGAAGTAAAACGATTTCTAGAATATAATCAAGAGTTTCTTTCTCCAGAAAAAGTATTGGAAATATCAGCAATTATTTCATTTATAGATAAACCTAGAAAAAATATAGATAATTTCTTGATAAAATATAAAAGCAAATATATTATACATCTTGCTTATAGCATAGTAAATAAATTGATTTTTACTACTAATCTAGAAACAGATTTTCCCCAAAACTACGTCGATATAGAAATTGTCAAAAAAAAGCAAAGACTTATAAGCAAACTTAAAAATATAATGTTTTCTGTGTATGATTTAGGCGATAAAGATTTATCAATAACTATAGCTAGGTTTATAAGTTATATTAGTAATGAAGATTATAATTATATATTAGCTAAAGTTTTAATTGAAAATAAATATGAAGATGAGGCTTTGTTTTATTTTCTACAATCATTATATAGGACATCAGAATATGCTGAAAAGTACTATTATATTGGCAAAATATATGAAGATAAGCTGCAGTTACAAAAGGCTTTTAAATATTATCATAAGGCTAGTCAGATTAGTAATGAAGAAAAATACCGATTATCTGCTCTTAACTGTATTTTGAAAAGTAGAAAGACTTATATAAATTTAATTCTTAATAATCAAAATAAATATGAACTTCAGAACACAATGTTGGATATAATATCTGCCGAGAAAAAAATAAGTAATCTAATTAGGGGGTTAGGAAATGGCTAAAACATTAAGCTTATGTATGATTGCTAAAAACGAAGCTAATAATATCTCAAGATGTATTAATAGTGCCCTTAAATTTGTGGATGAAATTATAGTAATTGATACTGGTTCATGTGATAATACTGGAGAAATAGCCTTATCTTTAGGCGCGAAGGTATTTTGGGAAGAGTGGGAGAATGATTTTAGTAAAGCTAGAAATAGTTCTTTAGAAAAGGCAAGCTCTGATTGGATTCTATTCATGGATTGTGATGAAGAATTGAATGAAGAAACAGCAATCAGTTTGCATGATTATCTAGAAGATGACTTATATGAGGCATATTTTTTAAAGGTTAAAAACATTATGGGCAATAATGAAGATATGACCTTTCCCGCAGTCCGTCTTTTTAAAAACAGAGAGGATTATCGCTTTACAGGTAAAATTCATGAACAGATTGTCAATCCTATCATTAGCAAATATGGTCAGAATAAAATAGGCTATGCAAATATAGAAATTAAACATTATGGTTATGATTCTTCTTTAGTAAATATTGAAAGGAAAATAAATAGAAATTTAGAGATATTAAAGGACTATCCTGAAGAAAATAAAGATGGATTTTATTTTTTTAATCTAGCTACTGAATTTTTAAGGTTGAATAAAAATGAAAAAGCATTAGAAAATTTTTTGATAGCACTAGATAAGACCAGCCCTGAACGCTATTATGGTCCTGTTTTGGTTAAAAAGGCAATGACAACTTTGATAAATATGAAGAAATATCAAGATGCTGTTTTACGATTACAATATTATCAATCAATTTATAAAGACTTTGCTGATTTGTATTTTTTGGAATCCTTTGCTCATAAAAACTGTGGAAGATATACAGAAGGTTTAAAGTGTATGGAAAAATATAATCAGGTAAATAATAAGTCATTTCTTTATCCAGCACAGGAGAGTTATAACGGCATAACAGCAGAAGCTATGATTACTTATCTGGGAAAACATTGTATTAATAAAAAACCTTCATTAAGTGTATGCATAATTGCTAAAGACGAAGGAAAAAACCTAATCAGGTCAATTTTTAGTGTAAATGAGATAGCTGATGAAATTATTTATATAGATACTGGTAGTACTGACAATAGTATAGAAGTTGCTTATCAAATGGGAGCAAAAGTGTATAAAAAGGAGTGGCGAAATTCTTATTCTGAAATTAAAAATTATGCTATTACACATGCTAAAGGCGATTGGATTTTTTCTTTAAATGGAGATGAATTTCTAGGAGAAAATCAAGGGATGAAAATTTCTAAAGAAATTCTTAATAGAGAAGCCGAGGGGTTCATTTTGAAAATTGTTAGCTTTAGAGATATGGCATGTTCTCTTTCAAAAGCGTCTGTAAAAGGCAAGTGTATATTATTCAAAAATAAAGGTCATTTTTTTAAAGGTGATTGCGATGAAGATATAACGTCTTCTATTATTACAATGGGTGGTAATGTAGAGAAAGCAGATATACAAGTAAATCATTTAGATATTAATGACGAAGAAAATAAAAATAATAAAGATATTATTAAAAAAAATATAATTTTAAACCTTAAAAATAAAGAAATGAAAAATTATTTATTAGCTAAATATTATTTTGAAAAAAATAATTACCTGGAATCTCAGCAATTTTTTCAGAAATACTTACAAGAAAAAAAAGAGGAGCACTCACTTAGTTCTGATTTTATTTATTTTTATACATTAACTTTTTTAAATTTAAAAAAATACAAGGAAGTTATTAAAATTTTACAGGATATCGAAAATGTCTTCCCAGATTATCCAGACCTTATTTATATAAGAGGGACTGCTTATTATATGTTGGGAGACTTAAATAAAGCTGAGCAGTCTTTTAAATATTGTTTGGAAATTGGTGAAGCAGCATGGGATAAATATATAATAAATCCTGGTACTGGAAGTTTCAAGGTTTTTGTTTCTCTTGCGGTCTTATATTCAAAAAAAGGTGATTTATCAAATTCATTAGATTCGTTAATAAAAGCCTGCAATATTTCAGGTGGCCTAGAATTAGCTATAAGTACTTTAGTGGAATTGTTTCAAAATTTCAACTTCGAATTTTCGTTAGAAGATTTTTTGATAAATAATAATTTGAATTCATTTCGTGTTTATTTAATTATTGCAGCTACTTATAGAAAATATGCTGATTATGAGAAAAGTTATATATTTATGGATAAAGCAGCAGGTCTGTACTCAAGTGATAATAATATAGATTACAAATATTTACTTCAGGAAAGTGAAAGTTTATATAATGATTATTTGTCTAATATAGGTATTGATATTGGTAATAAGTAAAATTATTGAAAGAAGGGATATAAATGTTTAGTATTTTGATTGCCAGTCCTATAAGAGAGGAAGCAGAAATTTTAAAACATTTTTTAGATTCTCTTAGATCTTTAAATAAGGATGATCTGGCAGTAGATTATATATTCTTTAATGATAATATAGATGAAAAGTCAGAGAATATTTTAAAAAACTTTTGTCCTATAAGGTCAAAGGTAGAAATCTATAATACAGAAAAAGATATGAAGGAATACAAAAAAGATGAGAATACTCATTATTGGAATGAAGATTTAATTTGGAAAGTTGCAGAATATAAAAATAAAATTATTAAATATTTTTTGAAGAATAATTATGACTATCTTTTCTTAATTGATTCTGATATAGTATTACATCCTGAAACTCTACATCATTTAATAAAAACAGCAAAAGATATTATCTCTGAGATATTCTGGACTAAATTTCGCAAGAAAGATAAAGAATTGCCTCAGGTATGGCTTTGTGATGCTTATACATTATTTGAAAAACGAAGAAATGAGGAGCTAGACCAAAAAGAAATAAATAAAAGGAGTAATTATTTTTTAAACAAACTACATACACCAGGGGTATATAAAGTTGGAGGATTAGGTGCTTGTACATTGTTTAAAAGAAAGGTTCTGGAAAAAGGAGTTGATTTTTCAGAAATATATAATTTGTCTTTTATAGGCGAAGATAGACATCTCTGCATAAGGGCAGTAGCTCTTGGATTTGATTTATATGTAGATACCTGTTATCCGGCCTATCATATATATCGCAAGTCTGATCTAAGTGCTGTTAATGAGTATATAGCTAGTTTTTCAGAAATGAAAAATAGTTTGTCTGCATACAATAATCACACTCATGACATGCCCAATAAGGAAACTAAAGTTAAGAACAGAGAAAATAAAATAACTTTAGTTTCCTTAATATATAATGAGGAAAATAGATATTTAAGAAAATTTTTAGAAGATGCATCAAGATATATAGATAATGCGATAATACTTGATGATGGAAGTACTGATAATAGTGTAGAAATTTGTAAGGAAGTTTTAAAAGATATACCTTTAACAATTAAATCTATTTCACATGTGGGTTTTGAAAATGAGTTGAAATTGAGAAAAAAACTATGGGAGTTAGTTTCTGAGGCAAAACCTGATTGGATATTATATCTGGATGCAGATGAAATTTTTGAAAAAAAGGCTGTATTTGAGATTAAAGAGTTAATTAAAGATCCCAATATTGATATTTATGCTTTTCGTTTATATGATTTTTGGGATGAAAATCATTATCGAGAAGATAAGTACTGGAATGCACATCAACGTTACACTCCTTTTTTACTAAGATATCAAGAAAGTTATAATTATACCTGGACTAGTAAAAAATTACACTGTGGTAGATTTCCTACAAACATATATACATTAGCAAGGGTTTGTTCCGACTTAAGAATAAAACATTATTCCTGGTCTAGAGAAGAAGATCGCCAAAAGAAGTATCAAAATTACATGAAACTTGATCCAGGTGCAAAGTATGGTATGATGGAACAGTATTTATCAATACTTGATCCTGACCCCAGGTTGCTTAAGTGGAAGGATTGACATTATTTCATCATAAATTTAAGGGGAATGTATCTCAGCGTGCAATTCTATAGGATGAAACATTTGATTGTCCATATTAAAATATTTTTAATTTAGTCAGAGTGATCAAAGATTGCTCTGGCTTTTTTATTGAAATTGTAACAAAGAAGGGGGAATAATAATATAATAAGTTAGAACTGAAAACAGCTAGAAAAGCGCTAGGTGATTAAATATGTCTTTGTTTATTAGGACTCAAAGTATTAATAACAACCAAAGCGATAGTGCTTATCTTGAATTAACATTAGAGCCAGAGACAGCTATAATTGGGAAAAAGAATATGGTTCCTGGTGATAAGGTAAATGGTGTTATAAATGTAGCTAATACAGGAACAGTTGATACTTATTATTTTATTTCTGTAAAATGGTATGCTTATACAGGAACAAGTACAATTCAAGCAAGTAGATTAGCTAACGCTTTGGAAATTGAAATAGAAGTACCTGATCCATATATTATTTATGCTGGTAAGCTATCAGAGTTAATAGATCAACCCCCTGGGGGTCGATTACTTACTTTAGATATAGCAAATGAAGATTTGGAGATAATTATATCCTTGCCTAAGAATTCTGGAACACACCTTGCTGGAATTGCTTTGTTTTTTGATTTGATTTTTGTAGCTACATAGTTTAGGAGGTAGAATCATGTCAGGATATATAAGTGGTGTAATAAGAAATGCTCGCAATAATGATTCTTTAGAAGGGGTGCTTGTTAATATTTTTCAGGGAATTATGGATACACAGATTACTGATAGTAATGGAGAATTCACTTCTATTGAATTAGAGCCTGGTATTTATTTTGTGCAGGCTGCACTGGAAGGTTATCAAACTTCCCCTAGATTAGCTGTTCGAGTTAATGAAGATTCTACAACAAATATTGACATTGGATTATCAGAATTAGAGACTGTAGCAAGATACTATGGAGATAGAGATGAAAAAACAATATTACAAACAGATCAATCTGGAAATCTTAATGTTCGTTCAGAAGCAGGTCAATTTGACGAACTTATAAATAATGAGAAGACACCTATAATTGAGTTGGATTGCCCTTATGGACTATCTAATTTAAGAGACATAACAATAGAAGAAAATGGTGCCAGTGTTAGTAATAATGGGGTGGAGTTTATTTTGGAAACAACGGCTCAAACTGAAAGTAGAGCTGTTTTAGATAGTGCTGAAAGAGGGAGGTATCAGCCAGGTAATGCAGGTGAAATGGGCATTGCTGTAAGACTTCCAGTAGATCCAGTTGGAACTCAAGTAGCACGCTGGGGCTATTTTGATGATCAGAATGGTGCTTTTTTTGGTATAGATAATAATGGTATTTTTGTCAACATTCGAAGAGCAGGATTAGATACTAAGACTTATCGTAATGACTGGAATGGAGACTCATTGGATGGGAGTGGGCCCAGTGGTTTAAGCCTTAACTTAAGTAGGGGTAATATTTTTCAGATATTATATACCTGTTATGGTTATGGGGTTACAAATTTTCGTGTATTAATGGTAGATGATAATGACGTACAGAGAACAGTTACAGTTCATCGATATAAGCCAGATGCTCAGACCACTTTTGGCGATCCCAATCTTCCAATAAGGGGAGAAATTTTAAATGGTGAGGAAACTGCTGCCCCATATACAATGTTTGTTGCTGGTAGACAGTACCATGTAGTAGGTCGTTATGTACCTAATAGGAGAATTACATCAGAAAGAAACCTTGAACTATCAGTTAATACTACATTAAGTCCTGCTATTAGTTTTAAGCGCAAAGAAGATTTTCCCATTATAGGTCGCAGTAATTCTGTTAGTGTAAAACTACAGAGTTTTGATATTATCAGTGATAGCGATTTGATTTATGAGATACTTTTTGCCCCTGTCCTGCAGGGAGCAAATTTTGATACACCAACAGGGACATCGCCAGATGAAACTGCTGTTGAAAGTGATGTTACGGCAACAGGATTTGATAATAATCAAAGAGGAGATTTAATATTTTCAGGGTTAGTAAGTGGTGATTCTCAGGGACCATTTGCTTCAACCCAATTTTCTTCTGTTGAATTGCTGGATATAGATTTTAGTGGTTTAAAGCCTGTTACGCTGGCAGTTAGAACAATATCAGGTAGTGGAATAGTTAATATTGTCTTTAGAGTTAGAGAAGAATGGTAATAACTTACGGAAATTTGGAGGTAAAATTATGCCTTCTTTTACAAAACTAAGTGCTAATAAAAATAATTATATATCTCTTAGAAAAACAGATTATATAAGAATCTGTGTTGATGTAGTGAAGTTAAGGATAAACTATAAAGATTGTTTTGAGATGATCTGGGGACTAAAAGAAGAGATAAAAGAGGTATTAAGCTTTGATGTTAAATTAGTAAAGGTAGATTTTATAAAGGAAAAAACTTATATAAAGGCTGTTTTTATTATTTCATATAATATTGTTTATCTGGGTAAAGATGGGGAGATACATAAATACTTTATCCAAAATACCCTGAATAAAAAAATAAGTAAAGGATTTCACCTTAGAAATTATCAGATTAAGTTGTTTCATAAGAATCTAGAGTATAAGTATTATTTGATAAATTCTCAGAGTCTTGAAGTTGATATATATATTAGGCTATCTGCCTGTTTACTAAAAAAGAAAATTATTTGTTTACCAGTAATAAAGTAACTTTTGATTAGTGATATCTAATGAGCACTAAGCTATAGGGTAATAGAAAAAGGAAGAGCGAAAAACTGTTGGAGGATTATAATGGAAGCTAAGATTATAATTAAGTGTTATTGTCATCGAGAATGGTTATTAGTTGAGAAAAAAACTATCGCCTGTGCCTGTTGTGGTTTTATTGTAAGAATGAAAGTAGAAGAGGGAGTTATAATCTTAGAACCCCAAAAGCCTATATATCACAAAAAATTAGCTTCAATTAATAATATAAAAAGGGGCAAGTAAAATGTCTTCTAGAAAATTCATTGTTAATATGATCAATAATATATATTTGAATTACTCTGAAAAAGTACTTATTGATATTAAAAAAACAGCAATTAGTATTGATCAGGTTTGCTGTATGATTATTGCGATAGATTTTATTTTCAATAAACCATCATTATTAAAATTCAAATATATAATAGATATTAAATATACTCATTTAATGGGAAATGATATTGCTACTTATAAAAATACAGCAATTATTTTTTTGCCTGATAATTCAAGGGAGGATAAAAATTTTAATTTACCTGCTATAAATAATATAGATTGTTCTTTTGATAAAATAATTATAGAAAAAGATAAAATTAAAGGAATTTTTTCAGTAAAATTTGAAACAGATTTTCTAAGAAGAAGGGCTATTACTCTTAATCTTGCTTCTAGATATTAAATATATATAGATTTTTAGAACGATTAATTTTTAAATACATATAATAGCCTATAACACTATAGGTAATTTTACAAAGGGGGGAAAAGAAATGGCCTTTACCGCACAGGCATCAAACAATCAGAACTTTTCAAGTAATGCCTCTGTAGATATAACTCTTTCGCCAACAGATGCAATTATAGAAGAAAGTAATGTCAAGACAGGAGACAGTTTTTCTGGCGCATTAAATGTTTCCAATACAGGCTCTATTGATTCTTATTATTTTGTTTCAGCAAATTGGACTCCTAGAAATTACAGTCCTAGTTTAACTACTATTCTTGCTAATACACTGACAGTAAGTGTTGTTGCAGATCCTGCAGATACAGAAGAAGTATTATTTACTGGTGTTTTAAATGATTTGCTTGACCAACCAGCAAGTCCAGGTAGGGAGTTAACATTAGCAACTGGTGAAGAAGATGTGGAATTTACTATTAGCTTACCACAGGATGCTGGTAATATAGTTCAGGGTTTAGATGTTGATATTGACTTCATTTTTGTTGCAGTAGATTAGGACTTATTTTTTTTTAATGACTAGGAAATTATGTACTTTCGTAGTCTGTGGATAATTTCTGTCATCAAGAAATTTTCAATATTAAATAAGATGGCGAAGCCAATTTGTTCTATTTATACGCATTTCATAATTAATAATTTCTAATATTATATTATAATAGCAAAGTTGATCCAACCCCGGTGCAACTTTATAATAAAGGTTTTAAAGAATGGGAGTGCCCCTGGGTGCAACTAAATAATAAAGGTTTTAATAATGGTAGTGCCCCCTGGGTGCAACCTTATAATAGGGTAGATTAAGAACTAACTTTTTAAAGTTAGTTCTTAGTTTTCTTACTGGAATCCTTGATTATAAATACAATGATGAATCCAGTAGGATCTAAAAAGCTGGTTCTGGTAATTAGCTCTTGAAAAAAAGATCTAGAGATATCTAGTGTATTGAAATAATAGTATTCATAGTATTTTAAGTGGTCTTTTTGTACGGTTTTGAACTACAAATAATTTATATATAGTTTAAATATTTGTAGTAGTTATAGTAGTTTAAGTGCTATAATTAGTCATTACAGTATAGGGAGGCAACAAATAATGAAGGTAGTTAAAGTAATGACTGAAGAACAAAAAGAAAGGTATTATGTTTCTGATGAAGATGGTTTACCAATTCAAGTAATATTGAAATTTATTAGATTTAAAGATAACACTAATTATGCAAGGAATAGTCTAAAAGCATATTGTTATCACTTGAAGTTGTATTTTGAATATTTAAATGAAAGAGATTTAGATTTTAAGGATGTTAATATTGATGATTTATCTTTGTTTGTTAATTACTTGCAGAATCCGTATAAGAGTTTAAAGGTAATATCAATGGATAATGGTGGTGTGGCAAGAGAACCGATAACTATTAATATGATAATTAACACGGTGTTAAAGTTTTATGATTACATTTTAAGGCATGAAGAGTATAGTAATAATATTTCTGAGAGACTTAAAATGTTTGTTACAAGACCTGGAAGGAATTTTAAAGGTTTTTTGTATGGAATTGCTCATAACAAAAGAGAAGTATTAAGTAATATTCTAAAGTTAAGAGTTTCGGAAGAAAAAGCAAAAACTTTATCCAAAGAAGAAATAGAAATTTTAGTAAATGCTTGTAGTAACTATAGAGATAAATTTATACTTGTTTTGTTATATGAGACAGGGTTAAGAATTGGTGAAGCTTTATCTTTATGGATTGAAGATTTTGATGTAAATGAGATGATAATTGATCTAAAAGATAGAGGAGAATTTGAAAACAGGGCTGAAATCAAAACAGTAACAAGTCCAAGGAAGATAGATATATCGCAAAATTTAGCAGATATGTTTATGGAGTATCTGGTAGAATATCATACAGCAGAAGTTAATACCAATCATATTTTTATTAAATTAAGCGGAAAGAATAAAAATGAGTCAATGAATTATATAGATGTTAATAATTTGTTTAGAAGTCTTAAAAAGAAAACAGAAATCTATGCAACTCCTCATATGTTTAGGCATAGTTCTCTCACTCTTCTTAGAAAGGCAGGCTGGAAGGCTGAGCACCTTAGAATAAGAGCTGGCCATAAGAATATATATACAACATTAAACACCTATGTGCACCCTTCAGATGAAGAAATTAGCGCGGAATTTAGAAAGATAAGTTCCGATCTGGATCTTGAAATAATCAAGGAGGGTGAATAGTAGTGGGGAGATTTCAATTACTTGAAGCAGATGGACAGCTAAGTAAGGAAGACCAAATAAATGAATACCTGAAGCAAGATAATGCTTACTGGCTAAATAATGATAAATGGGATTCTATTGAAGATATTTTCTTTGGTAAAATATTAAGGAATAAGAGATATTATGATTTTTCTAATTTAAAAAGTAATCGATATAAAAATGAAGTTAAGTTCTATTTTTTATACCATTTTAAAGAAGAACTATTGAAATATAACAGTTTAAGTGTAATGGGCTCAGCATTAAGCCATCTAAGCAATTGTATTAACGTAAACACATTATTAGATATAAATATAGATAGAACTAATATTAAATGGAAATTATATTTGATTAATCATGGAATAAAATACAAGGGGAAAACAAACTCCAATTATTTTGCTTTTATAAATAATTTGTTGAACTTTATTCATGATTTTTATGACGATAGAGATGAAACTGATAAAGATATTTGGGATATAAAAAACATACAGGGAGCGAAAATTCCTGCAAGTGGACTTTCAAATCCGACGTTAAATTTTTTATCTATCCCCCAATATTATAGAAATGATGTTAAAAACTATCTCAAGACAATTATAACAAAAAGATCAGCTAGTCATTGCTTTCAGAATTTAAGACGAATCAAATATTTCATTAAATCATTTTATTCTCGAGGCTATTTAGATGGTTTTATTGAACAATTAAATCGACAAGATATAGAAGATTATCTTTATCATTTAAATAATGAGTTTAAGGATAATAATCCGACTTATAGAAGTAAATTTGTCTCTTATGTGAGAACATTTTTAGAATATATACAACTAGCTCAATATGAAAAAGCACCAAAAAAAGAAGTGTCTTTTTTAATATTTCAAGATGATATTCCCAGAAGGGAATTAAATAAAGATGAAGTTAAGAAGGCTAAATTCATACCAGAGCCTGTAGTAAAGCAAATTGATAATAATATCAGAGATTTAGATCGACCTCAATATATCCCCTTCTATATCTTGCTTAGGGAAACAGGTTGGCGAGGAACAGATATATTAAATCTTAGGCATAATAATTGTTTGAAAAGATTTTGGAATAAAAAAGAGGAAAAATATAATAATCAATTATGTGGAGATATTACTAAAACTGGTATAGCTAATCTGAAAATACCTATTAGAGATCAGGTTGCAGAAATGCTTGATAGTTGCATAAAAAAAACTAAAAAAAAGAGTGATGATAATAATAATCCTAAAAAATATTTGTTTAATATGTATAAAGGTTCAAGAAAAACAAGACCTTTAAGTTTGCAAGTATTTGCAAACTCAATTAGAAGATTAATCAAAGAAAAAGATATTAGAGACCATAATGGGGAAATATATCATTTCACTCCACATCAACTGAGGCATACCAGGGCTAAAGAATATATAGAGCAAGGGATAGGAATTAGTATTATTCAGCAGATATTAGGTCATACAAGTCTACAAATGACTATTCATTATGCAAAGATATCTGAGAATAAATTATATGAGAAATGGAAGAAAACAAAAGATCTAGACCTGTTTAAAGTAGAAACAAATATTGAAAATAAACAAATCAACCCTGTAGCAAAAGCCAAAGAAAATTTAATTAGATATGAGTACATTAAAGAAAATTTGGATGCAGTAAAGGTGCCTTTTGGAATGTGCTTTAAACCTTCTAAATTGCCCTGCAAAAAGCAGTTAAACCATTGTCTAAACTGTGCTAGTTTTTGTACTTCAGTTGAAAATATACCTGAATATGAAGCTGAAATACTTAAGGTTAAAGAACAAATCATGAGAAGTAAAAAGAATGGTAAGGATTTATGGATAGAAAAAAATAGAGAATATCTAAAATTATTAGAAAAAATGCTGATAAAAATTAGAGAAGAAAAAATTGTTCATAAAAATGCTAGATCAAGGGAGGTACAATCTAATGGCTAAAGATAACACAAAAGGTTTGAAAAAACATGCTAAAAAAAGAACAGATATTGCTTTAGAAAAAGCAGATAAGGCTATTAGAAATCTCTCTATGCATAAAGACAAAATTAACTTTAATAGTGTTGCCAAAGAAAGTGGGGTGTCTAAATCCTTTTTATATAATAATCATCAAATAAAAGAAAGAATTGAAGATTTAAGACAAAAACAGGTTAATATTGAAATGAATCAGATAAGTAAAAAAAACAAAACAAGCAAGTCTAGAGATGCAGTCATTCAGGCTAAAGATAAAAAAATTAAAGAACTTAAAAGGGAAAATATCGAATTAAAAAGACAGTTAAAAATCTTAAGAGGAACAGTTTATGATAGAAATTAATTAGAAATTCAAGAAAGTTCATTCTTACTTGAAACATATGTCTTTCAAGTAAGAATGTTATCACATAGACCTTTGTTAAGGTCTTACACTAGATATAATAAGGAGATGGAGAAAATGAAAGCGAAAGTTGGTATATTAACAAGTAACTTCTTTGACCCTGAAGGTCAGAGATTAATATATGGTGGTGCCGAACGGTATGGAATTGAATTAACAAAATTATTACATAAAATGGATTTTCAAGTAGAATGGTGGCAGGTGGGAAGTGGCTGGGAAAAAGAGCTGCTTGAGGGGGTAAAGATTAAAAGTATTAAAATCAGTGAATATCCCTATGAAACCATGCCATTGCTAAATCAAGCATTTCAGGAGCGTGCTGTTGATATAGACTATGCAATATATTTTGTAAGCTTCCTTGCATATCCTCAGGTTAGAGAAAAGAGTATTTCAATTTCTCATGGGATCTATTGGGATTATCCCCTTTTTGATAATAAAATTGGTGGAGAAAGTGGAAGAAAAGAATGGTTTAGAAGATTAAAGATATCTTTATCAGGACCTGAAAAAATTGTTTCTGTTGATACTGCTTTCATTGAATGGGTTAAAGCGACTTGGGTAGGTTTAGATCATAAATTTCGCTTTATACCCAATTTTGTTGATTTAAGTCTTTTTAATCCTGAAAATAGAAAAGATATTCTAAAACAAGATCCAATTAGAATTATTTATCCTCGCAGACTTACTTCAGTTAGAGGAATTAATGAAACAGTCAGAGTAGCTGAAATTTTAACGTATGAATATAAAAATATTGAATTTCATATTGTTGGTAGGGCACATAATGACCAGCTAGAAAAAGAAATGACGAAGTGGGCTTCTGAACATGAAAGAGTGTACTATTATTGGCAGCCTCCTGAAAGAATGTCAAATATATATAAACAGATGGATATAGCATTAATTCCTACTAAAGCAGCAGAAGGAACCTCTTTATCCTGTTTAGAAGCTATGGCCTGTGGCTGTGCTATTATTAGTACTTATATAGGTGGTCTATCTGATTTAATTATTAATAATTATAATGGTATTTTAATAGAACCTGGTGTTAAAACTTTAACAAAAGCAATTAAATCATTAATTGATTATCCAGAAAAAGCTAGAAAGATTAGCAAAAGAGGTATAGACGTGGCTGCTTCTTTTTCCATTGACCATTGGCAGCAAGAATGGAAAAATCTAATTAATGAGGTGTTTACTTAATGAAAATTTCTTTTTATGTACCAAACTTATTATCCTGGTCTGGAGAAGAATTTGTAAATGGTGGTCTGAACAGATATGCTTGGGCCCTTATAGAATTAATGCAAGAAATGGGTTGGGAAGTAGAAGTTCATCAAAACGGCAATCAAAACTGGATAAGAGAGGTAAAAGGGGTTAAGGTAGTTGGTCATAGGGTTGCCTGCTTTTCCCCTGAGGCTGTAATTGAAGAAATAAATAGTCAATCCAAGAAGGTTCTTTATAGTACTTTTTTACAAAAAACAAGTTATTATAAAAAGAATTCAATAGTAATTTCACATGGTGTCTGTTGGGATAGTCCTGACATCAAAACAGAAAAGAAAGAAGAAATAATTAGGATTTGCGGGCAGATACTTGAAGATGTTGATCTAATGATATCCTGTGACTATAATTTTTTAAATGTAATGAGGGCAATTTTTCCGGCTTGTACTGAAAAAATTAAGGTAATTCCTAATTTTGTAGAATTGAATAAATTTAATAATAAAGAAATAATAAAGCAGAATATAGATGATAAAATAAAAATATTATATCCATATCGTCTGGATAATTGTAGAGCTTCTGATACTTTTTTGCAACTGGCGGATTATTTTTTAAATAGTTCAGAAGAAATTGAAATATTAACTATAGGTGATAAAAATTCGATAGAAAGTAATCTAGAGATAGTAAAC
Source organism: Halanaerobiaceae bacterium ANBcell28 (assembly GCA_037623315.1). Lineage (GTDB taxonomy): Bacteria > Bacillota > Halanaerobiia > Halanaerobiales > DTU029 > JBBJJH01. The sequence continues at coordinate 41,533 of JBBJJH010000003.1, read as the reverse complement.
TTTTTGAAACGAGAGAGAGTAATTACTTATAATTCAAAATCCCATGATATGCCAGAAATTTATCAAAAAGCTGATATAGTAATTATTCCCAGCAAATATAGTGAAGAAACTTCGTTTTCCTGTATAGAGGCAATGGCTTGTGGAAAAGCAGTTATAGCTAGTAATGTTGGTGGTCTTTGCAATTTGATAATTAATGGTTATAATGGGATCTTAGTTTCTCCTAAGTTTAAAAGCTTTAGGAAAGCTGTTCAATTCTTGATTGATAATCAAAAGGCACGCAATATTTTAGGTGAGAGAGCCAGTCAGGTTGTTAAGGCCTTTAGTCATAATTTATGGAAACAGCAATGGAGGCGATATTTGCAGGCTGTATATTGTAATGAGGATGGTCATTATGAAAAAGAGATTTAATGTTGGTCTGATAGGGTGTGGACGCATATCAGTAAAACATATTGAGGGGATAGCAGCTAATTATCTGGAAATGAACTTGTGTGCAGTTTCTGATTTAATACATGAAAGAATGGATAGAGCTATTTCAGATTATCACCATGAGATAGAGAAGAGAGGTAATATTTTCGCAAATAAAAAGTTAAAAAAATATCATGATTATCAAAAGTTACTTAAAGATAAGGAAATAGATATAGTTATCATAGGAACTGAAAGTGGTTATCACGCAAGTATTACGGTAGATGCTTTAAATGCAAATAAGCATGTGATTGTTGAAAAACCAATGGCGCTATCCATTAGTGAAGCCAGAAAAATGATAACAGTAGCCAAAGAGAAAGATTTAAAATTAGCGGTTTGCCACCAGAATCGCTTTAATCCTACAATTCAACATTTAAAAGAGGCGATTGATAGAGGTCGTTTCGGTAAACTTGTTCATGCCGTGGCCAGTGTGCGCTGGAATCGTAATGATCATTATTACAGTATGGATAATTGGCATGGGACTCTGGCTTTAGATGGTGGGATTTTGATCAATCAATGTATTCATAATATTGATATATTACGCTGGTTCTTAGGTGATATAGAGAGGGTTTATGCTGAATCTGATAATTTTTTACGAAATATTGAGACGGAAGATGCAGCTATGGCTGTTCTTAGATTTAAAAGTGGTGTCATTGCTGTGATTGAAGGAACAGTATGCGTTTATCCAAGTAACCTTGAAGAAACTTTTAATATATTTGGCGAAAAGGGAACTGTTAGAATTGCTGGTATTGCTCTTAATCAAATTAAAGATTGGAAGTTTGCTGATAGTCGTGAAGGTGAAGAAAATGAGATGAAAAGATTCAGTTATGAGACTGAATCTGCTTACGGTTATGGTCATAACTTATTGTTCAAAGATTTTCTTAATGCCATTAAATATAATGAAAAGCCTTTAGTTGATGGAGAAGAAGGAAAGAAAGCAATTGAATTAGTTCTGGGTATTTATAAATCAGCTAAAAAGGGTAAAATTATCAATTTACCTTTAGATGATTATTCAACTACAAGTAGGGTGAGTAGATGAACTTAATCAGTAATAAAGCTAAAATAGGAAAAAATCTTAAAATTGGTGCATATACAGTTATCAAAGATGATGTTGAGATTGGTGATAATGTGCAAATAGCCAATAATGTAGTTATTTATGAAGGGAGTAAAATAGGTGATAATGTAAGGATTGATGACAATGTAGTGATTGGAAAACAACCATTACGAGCAGTTAATAGTATCTTTCAAAATGAGAATAAAGAAGAACCGGCAATAATAGAAGATAATTGTTTAATAGGTACTAGTGCTGTGATTTATGCCAATTCCAGAATTGAGAAGGATGTTTTAATTGCAGATCTGGCTACTGTTCGTGAAAATGTTAGCATTGGTACTAGAACTATTATAGGACGTAATGTAACAATAGAAAATAAAAGTCAAATAGGTTCTAATTGTAAGCTGGAGACTAATTCTTATATAAGTGCTTATTCCAGTGTAGATGATTATGCCTTTATTGCCCCTGGAGTTGTAACCACCAATGATAATTTTTTGGGTAGGACTAAGGAAAGGTTTAAACATTTTCAAGGTGTTTCTGTTAAAAAAGGTGGGCGAATAGGTGCTAATGCAACTATTTTACCTGGTAAAACAATAAATATAGATACAGTGGTTGCAGCTGGAAGTCTTGTCACTAAGGATACTCCTCCTAAGAAAATAGTTATGGGTTCCCCTGCCAGGATATATAAAACTGTTCCCCGAGAGCAATTGCTGGAGAATCAAGATAAGTAAATTGATAATGACTAGATTTATTAGGGAGGAATATGATGAAGATACCTTTATTAGATTTAAAAAATCAATATAAAGAAATAAGAAGTGAAATACAGGCTGCTATAAATGATGTTTTAGATAGTGGTCAATATATTTTGGGTGAGCAGGTCTTGCAACTTGAAGAAGAGATTGCAAATTATTGTGGTGTAAAGTATGGAGTAGGTGTAGCCTCTGGTACAGATGCTTTACTACTCTCACTAAAAGCCCTGGATATAGGCGAAGGAGATGAGGTTCTTCTACCTGCCTTTAGCTTCATAGCTACAGCAGGGGCTATATCTAAACTAAAAGCAACTCCTGTATTTCTTGATATTGAACAAGACACTTATAATCTTAATCCTTTTCAAATTGAGAAAAAGATTACAGATAAAACAAAAGCTATTATCCCTGTTCATTTATTTGGACAATTGGCTAATATGAAAAAAATTAAGGATATTGCTGATAAATATAATTTAAAAATAGTCGAGGATGCCTGTCAGGCAATTGGTGGTACATATAAAGGAAAAGGAGTAGGGTATTATGGTGATCTAGCTACTTTGAGCTTTTTTCCCTCTAAAAATCTTGGTGCTTATGGTGATGGAGGAATGATACTAAGTAATAATTATCAGCTTGCTTCAAGGATTAAAAGCTTAAGAATTCATGGTGCTAAATCTAAATATCGTTATACAGAAATAGCTTATAATAGTCGTCTGGATGAAATTCAGGCAGCTGTATTAAGAGTTAAGTTAAAGTATCTGGATAAGTGGATAGCGGGAAGGCGAAGAGTAGCTAAACATTATAATAGACTATTTAAAGAGTATAATTTAGATCAATATATTTCATTAGCAGATGAAAAGCATGATTTTCAACATGTATATCATCAATATGTAATAAAAACAGAGAAGCGTGATGGCTTGAAAGATTATTTAAAAGGAAAAGGAATTGCTACAGCTATATACTACCCAATACCACTCCATTTACAGGAGTGTTATAGAGATTTGGGTTATAAAGAGGGGGATCTAGCACTTGCAGAAAATCTTTGTAATAAAGTTTTAGCATTACCTATTGATCCTGCATTAAAGGAAGATGAAATAGAATATGTTGTAAAGTCAATATATGAGTTTAATAAAAAATTTATTATAGAAAAAAAGAAGTCTTTGCAAGAACAATTATTAAAAAAGATTAAGGATAAGGAAGCGGTTGTTGGTGTTATAGGATTAGGTTATGTAGGTTTACCACTGGCTGTGGAGAAGGCTAAAGCTGGATATAAAACAATTGGGTTTGATATTCAAAGTAAAAAAGTAAAGATGGTTAATAGGGGAGAAAATTATATAGGTGATATTATTGCAGGAGATTTAAAAAAGGTAGTTAAAAACGGTAGATTAAGAGCTACTAATGATCTTTCTTTTCTAAAAGAAGTCGATTGTATTCTTATCTGTGTACCTACTCCTTTAGATGATTATTCACAACCAGATACTTCATATTTGAGAAAAACAGGAGAAAATATAGCCAAATATATACAAAAGGGAGTATTGGTTATCCTGGAAAGTACCACTTATCCTGGTACAACTGAAAACTTTCTTAGACCTATTTTGGAGAAAAGTGGCTTAAAGGCTGGTGAAGATTTCTTTCTTGTTTTTTCTCCAGAAAGAGTTGATCCTGGTAATAAATTTTATAATATTAAAAATACACCTAAAGTTGTGGGAGGGATTAATCAAGAATCAAGTGATTTAGCAAAAGAACTTTATCAAAATATTATCGAAGAAAAAGTATATCAAGTTTCCAGTCCTGCAGTAGCTGAAATGGAAAAAATCTTAGAAAATACTTATCGTTATGTGAATATTGCACTGGTTAATGAAATGGCTATTTTAGCAAATGAAATGGGTTTAGATATCTGGGAAGTAATAGAAGCCGCTAGCACAAAACCATATGGCTATAAAGCTTTTTATCCAGGTCCAGGTGTGGGTGGACATTGTATTCCTATAGATCCTTTTTATTTATCCTGGCTGGCTAAACAATTTAAATTTAGAACTAAGTTCATTGAATTGGCAGCAGATATAAATATGCAGATGCCTAAATATATATTGGAAAGAATTAATGATCTTCTAAATAGAGAAGGAAAACAATTAAAAGACTCTAAAATTCTTCAATTAGGTCTTGCCTATAAACAGGATATAGATGATATAAGGTCTTCTCCTGGCATTGAGCTTTTTAAACTACTAAAGAAAAAAGGAGTAATATTAGAATACAATGATCCTTTTATAAATGAATTTAAAATAGATGAACAATGCTATCAGTCTATGGTCTTAGGAAAAGAAGTTCTTGAAAGTGTAGATTTAGTATTTATTACATGTAAACATTCATCTTATGATTATAATTTTATTCAAAAACATGCAAAACTTATTTTTGATACCAGGAATGCTATGAAAGGACTTAAAAATAAAGAAAATGTAGAACTATTATAAGTAAGTGTTTTCTATGAAAATAGCTACTATTATAGGTGCAAGACCACAATTTATAAAAGCAGCTTTACTTAGTCAAAAGCTAAGAGAAAAACACTCTGAAGTATTAATTCATACTGGACAGCATTATGATAAAAATATTTCGGAAATATTTTTTCAGGAACTTAAGATAGCAATGCCTGATTATAACCTTGAAGTTGGTTCTGCTACACATGGTAAGCAGACAGGAAAAATCTTAATAAAGTTAGAGGAAAAGCTAATTAAAGAAAAACCAGATTGTGTGATTGTGTTTGGTGATACTAATTCAACTATTGCTGCAGCTTTAGCAGCCAGCAAATTAAATATAGTATTGCTGCATATTGAGGCTGGATTGAGAAGTTATGATAAAAGGATGCCTGAAGAGCAAAACAGAATAGCAACTGATCATCTTTCCGATATATTATTATGTCCTAGTAAAAACGCAGTAAATAATCTTCGACAGGAAGGGATAATAGAGCAGGTCTATAATGTAGGAGACATCATGTATGATTTGTTTTTAAAATATAGAAAAAAAGCAGAGCAAAATTCTAAAATATTGGAAAAATTGAATTTAAGAAAAAACAAATATTATTTAGCAACTATACATCGAGTAGAAAATACTGATAAGAAGAATAAATTGATAACTATTTTAAAGACTTTTAACAATTTGGATTATCAGGTAGTCTTTCCTGTTCATCCTCGCACTATAGCAAAAATTAAGTCATATAATTTAGAGAGAAATAATTATAATAATATACTATTTATAGAACCTGTTGCTTATTTAGATATGCTAAATTTGCTTATAAATTGCAAGAAAGTCTTGACTGATTCAGGGGGGTTACAAAAAGAAGCTTATTTTGCCTCAAAACAATGTATTACTTTACGTAGTTCAACCGAATGGATAGAAACATTAGAAAATAATTGGAATACCCTAGTTGATGTAAATAGTATATTATTAGAAGCTATAAAAAATCAAGAAATTGATCTTGAACAAAAGAAAGAAGATCATTTTGGAACAGGTGATACGGTAAAAAATATTATTGATATAATAGACAAATTATAATAACAAGTTAAATTTCACGAACAAATTTAGTAAAGAAGGGGAGAATTAGTATGGGGTTAAACTTACGTGACTATTATTCTTTATTAGCAAAATTTCCAGAAAATCAGCAAGGGCTTGGACGTGAAGTTGTGTTTAAGAATAGTGGTTTAACAGAACAAGCAATGACTTACGCATTGATTCTTTCTGCAGAAGTCTTACGTTATCATTATCAGGCAAATGATGAAAGCAGACGGCGAATTCAAAAGTCCATTAGCTGGTTACTTGAGAACTCTGATATGAATAATGATGGATTTCCAGGCTGGGGTTTACCTCAGGCATGGGATGCTTTTGCAGATGGTTCAGTTAATCCTCCACATCACCCTTATACAATTACAACAGCATTTGTAATTGAAGGATTAATAGATGCTTTGTCGATAAATTCATTTTGGAAGGAAAAAGAGTATAAGAATATGCTTCAGTTATTAAAAGAGGTTTCTTTGTATTGGTGTCATAATGTATGGAGTGAATATAATGAGCAGGAAGGATATTTCTGGTATAGTATCAGTTCAAACGATGCATATTTTTCAACAAATGTTTCAGCAATGTTTTTGGGCTGTTTATCCCATTTAATATCTGAACACAGTGAGATTTATAATAAAACTGAGCTCAAGTTCTTGAAAGCGCTCTTAAATAAAGCAGCAAATGGAATGGTTAATAATGTTCTTTGGGAGCAAAATTATCCATTCTGGAACTCATTAATTGATCCACCAGTTAAATTTAAAAATCGAGCAAACGATTTGCTTCATCACCTCTATATTTTATGGGGTATGGAGAAATATCGTATTTTTGGAAATGAAACTGATATAAGTTGGTCAATAGAAGAAGCTATTCGCTCTTTAGATTATTATTGGAAAGATGGACTTATTTATGAATTTCCCCTTTGTACTGTAGGGTGTGGGATAGCAAGAAATAAACCCGCTAGAGTTTGGGCTATAGGCATTATGCTGGCTTTTTACGCAAAATATGGTAGAGAAGAAAAAACACATCAATGTATAGATATACTCAAGATTAATTATAAATTTCCTGATTTAAGCATTTACCCAGCAAATTTTTCAAAAGATAATACATTTTATGCTCGGTATGCAGCACATGTATTATTTGGCTTAGCATATATGTGTTTTTATAAATCTATTTAATTATTAAAATAAGAAAAATAACAATAAAATCGGGAAATTAAATAGGAGGAAATATAGATGGAGTGTAAAGCAAATGATTTAAAAAGAGTTCTTGTGGTGGCACATATTTTCCCACCTGTAGGGGGCTCAGGTGTTCAGAGAACGCTTAAATTTGTAAAATATTTAAAAAGATATAGCTGGGAGCCAGTAGTACTTACTGTTGGTAAAACAGTATATCCAATAAAAGATGAAAGCTTAATGACAGATATACCTAATGATATATCAGTTATTAGAATAGATGAAAGTTATCAGATAGATTTTAAGGGTTTGCAGGACTTAGTAGAGTTATATAAAGGAATGATAAAGGATTCAGAACTTACGAATCAGTATATTCTTCAATTATTTGACGGAATGGATAAGATACAAAGTTTATTACAGCTTCCTGATCCTTATATATTATGGGCTAAAACTGTCTTAGATAAAATAGATCAGATGATTGATATTAATAAAATTGATATGATTTATAGTACTTCAGGTCCTTTTTCTGATCATATTATAGCTTATTATTTAAAAGAAAAATATCAAAAAGCATGGGTAGCTGATTTTAGAGATGAATGGACAAATCACCCATATGTTAAGCATGATATGAAAAGTTTGAATTATAAAATGCAATATGAATTGGAAGATAAGGTTGTTAAAACTGCTGATAAAATTATTACTGTTTCTTCTATGATATCTGATAATTATAGAAGAATTTTTGATTTGGAAGAAGAAAAACTAGTAACAATAACAAATGGATATGATGAAGATGATTTTAAAGAAATTCAAGAAAATCAAGAAAAAAATCATCATTTCACTATTGCTTATAATGGATTATTTTCTTTTGATATTCTCCCTAACACATTTTTACTGGCCTTAAATAATCTTATTAATAAGGATTTAATAGATAAAGATAAAATAAAAGTTAAATTTACCTGTCAGAAAAATAATAGTGAATGGTGTAAATTTATCGATAAAAATCAACTATCAGATATAATTGATTTTATTGGCTATCATCCTCATCTAGAAAGTCTAGAAAAAGCCAATCAAGCAGATTTGTTATTATTAATTATAGGTAAAGGAGATAAGAAAAGATCGGTTTATAGTAGTAAGATCTTTGAATATCTGAGACTTAATAAAGATATATTATCTTTAGCTCCTACAGGTGGTGTAGTAGATAAGTTGTTACAGGAGACTTCCAGAGGAATGAATGTGGAAATTGATGATATTGACGGTATAGAAGAGGCTATACTAAAGTACTATAAAGATTGGATAAATAATAATCAAAATAACTATAGTATAGATAAAATAATAAAAAGATATGAACGTATACAACTAACAAATAAATTAGCTAGTGTATTTAATAATATCTTATATTGTCAAGAAAAAAGAAAAATAAATGAACGGAAATTAATAAGAAAAGTTTTATTTATACAATTTAAACCATGTATTAGGACTCACAAAGTTGCCAGAATTCTAAGTGAAAATGGAATACAGGTTGATATCTTGTATGTTGATGATTATATTACTAGTGAATACCAGGAGATGGATTTACCGTATAAAGAAATCTATAAATTAAGGAATATTAGTCAAAGCATTAATTTTATAAATAACACTAATTATGATATTTTATATAGTTCAAATGAACCGGATTTTTTGACTGCTCTTTTTAATAGTACTAATAAACCTATCATTCACGATACCCATGATTTATTATCATTACGCCAAAAACTAAATAATGAGCAAATTATACTTGAATATCTTGCTAATTGCCAAAGTGATGCTAATATTTATGTAAGTAATACCATGAAAGAATTCGCATTTAAAAAATTTTCTTTGAACAATGGTAAACCGATAATATGTTTTCCCAATTTAATGTTACGGGAAATGTTACCCAAAATAAATCATGCTAAACTAAGATTACAGGATAATCAAATACATTGTGTATATGAAGGTGGACTAATTAATGATAGAAATTCTCATAGGTTTTTAGAGGATATATTCTTGAACTTAGCAGATAATAAAATATATGTTCATTTTTACACTCCAAATCATTTAGCTAGCTTAGATAAATATTTTCAAGCCCTGGATAAAAAATCGGAATATCTGTCTTGGGAAGGAAGTAGAGATACAAAGACACTAATTGAAGAAATGACTAAATATGATCTTGGACTTTGTATTTTTAATATAAATAAGGCAAATAAATCCTTTCTTGATACTGCTTTACCTAATAAATTATTTGAATATTTGGGAGCTTCTTTACCTGTAGTTACTTTTGATCTAAAAGAATTAAAAGAATTTGTTACAAAATACAGAGTGGGTAAAGTTTTAAATATGGAGGGGAATATAAAAGAACAGCTTAGAGAAACAGCTAAAATAAAGATAGAAGAAGGTTTTTTAGAGAAAAATAAGCTTTTATATGATGAACTTGCAGATGAGATTATTAATTTTTTAATAAAAGTAAAAAAATATTACTATAAATAATATTTAAGAAACATTCAAAAGGAGCAATGATAAACAAATTATTGCTCTTTTTTATTATATATTGGGTATTTAAAAAACAAAACATTATTGCTGTTCTTGATTATTATCTTGATTTTGCATTTGTTCTTTTACCTTGTATTGAGGCTCTTCCTGTTCTATATAATTACATCTATCTTCAACACTACTTATAATATTATCCATTTGATCACAACAATCACAGAACATCTTTTGTGCATTTTGATCTCCTCCGTTCACTGTTACAACTTTTTACTCCGGAGTCATCACTATTGCAAACTCACCCTGAAGTTACTTTAGTAATAGATGAGGCAGCGGCTAGTCTTATTTAAGACTTTGATATAAAGTGATTGTAACATAAAAAGGTTATCTAGAGTAAATTACATATTTTTCGCAAAGTAACTTAGTGATATTCGGCCTTATTTTTGCCGCGACAGCCTCGATGGCTTAGTGTAAAAACCACCTATGCGCAAATGGAAGAAGGTTTTTACTATATGAACTTTAGTTGCTTCGAAAAATATGTTCTGCAACAGTAATATTCTTGTAGGTCTTATATAAATTGGGAGTGCTCCGGGGTGCAGCTAAAGATAACCTTTTTGTGGGCTAACCATAAAGTGAGTTCACATGAATATTTCTTAGTTTTCGCTGTGAAAAAATGAATTTTTCACAATATTAATTAAATGCGATAACTTACTGATAAACACTGTTAACGAAGGATTTAGAATAATATGATAGTTTATCTGTATTTTTCTTTAGGGTTAAGACCCCCACCTCTAAGCGTTAGCGTAGGTGGGACGTTAATCAGGTGGAGTAGAGTCTCCATCTGATTCCCCGAAGTACAGCTTAGCTGGACGAGTTCACTTTTAGACTATGCCTTCTTAATACGTGTTTGTAGCCAGCCAAAAGCTATTGCCATTACAATACCCCAAAACCCTGCAAGAAGACCGTTTAGCAAACCTGTTTGTACATTAAATTCTACTTCTTTTAAAAAGAAAATCATGAGTACATAGATGTACCAAAATGAACCAGCATAAACAAAACCTTTAAACCAGAGGTGCTTGCTTCCAATAAAAAGTACAATGTAAGCAAAAATAACTGCCCATACCGCTGATGTCATAGCTTCAACCAGTATTCCAAAAAGAATTTCTGCCAAAGTTTCAGGAAATCTTTGTAGACTAAGTATAGCAGCAAAGTCAGCGAAGCTCCTACTTACCAGCTCATAATGTACTAAGATAAATGAAATTGGCGTCGTAATTAAGAAGGCAATTATCCCTGAAAGAAACCCGTTGACAAATCTATCCTGCATTAATTATCACCTGCTTATTAATTTTTTTAAAAGTAATTATCATTGGTAATTTCCCTAGAATCTCCAAATTTACAGTAAATTACTTGTGCTTGCTTTATATATATATTATGGAACACTTCAATGATATTATACAGCAAGAGAGAGGTAGTTTTTTCTGGTTCTTTCTTAAATGCGATGTTTTACAATATAGAAAGATACATATATTCTTAGAAATCCTTTGTATGACTGTATTGTGCTTTTCATATTCCGCTGTAATCATCCTATCTGAGAAAGAGCCTTTTTTCTAGTCTTTTATAAGGACTATCGTCCATGGTAGTTTTTGAATAGGAAGGAACCATCCCATCACATATCATTGTATTGTCACAAGTAAGTGTTGGCAATGCAATGTTATATGACATCAATTTTATAGGAGCAAAAATTATAGAGAAAAAAATTTATGTATTTACATTTTAAATGAAAAGGTTGTTTTTGAGATGAATTTTCAATTCGCAAAAGAAATAATTGTGCTGTTGCACTTTCTAATCCAAAAGAAAAAGAATTAATTACTATACTTTCAAGCAGAAAAAAAGATGATATAATAGATGTAAAAATAGTGAAGAATTAAAAGATGAATAAACTTTCTGACTTGAATACTTGGTATAAACGGTTTATAGAGAGTAATTATTTTACAATCTTAACTACAATGAGCAGAATTTTCACAACATTAATTAAAAACCCGAAATTTTATGATTAAATGAAATCAAAATTGTTTTTTTGTGTGATTATAATTTGTTGTTTTTTCAGTATAATCATATAATAAGAGAAAACAAAAAAGTAGGGGGATTAATTTATAATGTATAATTTATTAATAATTGATGATGAAGTACATGCTGTCGATGGTATTAAATCTTCTGTAAATTGGGAGGACTTAAAAATAGGAGGAGTCTTTACTGCTTATAATATACAGCAGGCCAAGGATATAATCGGGAAAAACAGAATAGATATTATACTTTGTGACATAGAAATGCCTCAGGGTAGTGGACTTGAATTGCTGAAATGGGTACGACAGGAATATACTGATATTAAGTGCATTTTTTTAACCTGTCATGCAGAATTTAATTATACCCGACAGGCAATTCAGTTGGGTAGTCTGGATTATATATTAAAACCTGCATCTTCAGAAGAACTTACTATTGCTATTCATAAAGCAATATCAGAAATAAAAAAAGAAAGCAGTTTAAAAGAAAGAAGTAGATTATGGGATGAGCATAAGTCAATCTTTGTGGAAAGGTTTTGGCAGGATATCGTAATGCAGAAGATAGCTCCCGATTTTCAGTCTATAAAAAAAGCTGCCGAACTACAAAATATTCCATTGCAGGAATCAGATAGATATCTACCAATTATAATAAATATACAAGGCTGGCATAAAGATTATTCTTTACATGATAAGAAATTAATGGAGTTTGAATTACAAAGGGTAGCTATAGACATTTTCTGTCAAAGTAATAATAGCCAAATATTACAATTGTATAAAGATGAATTTATTATTATACTATTAGATAATGGGTACCTGGATAAAATTAATATAATAAAAAAATGTAAACAATTTATAGAGACCAACAAAAATGAATGTGATTTGCTATGTTATATTGGGGATAAGGTTTTTGTAAATAATTTAGCTACAACAGTTCATAAACTACACGAATATGAAAGAAATAATATAGCTTTTAAAAAGAGGGTATTTTTACTCTCTGAATATAAAAAACCAGAATCTAAAATTGAGACAGTAAATATTGAGTTGTGGACTACCCTGATAAACGAAGGACTAAAAGAGAGATTAATTAACGAGGTACAAAACTTTCTAGAAAATATGGCTAGTGCAACAGGTTTGAATTCATATATACTCTATCAATTCCAACAAAATTTCCTGCAAATAATATACTCTATATTAAAACAAAAAGGGATTAAGGTACATCAAATAATAGATGATGAAAGGATAATTAATATATATGAAAATGCACAAAGATCAATTGATGATATGCTTATATGGGTAGAGTATATTGTAAAGTCAGTAGAAAATTATAGTCAAAAACAGGAAAATGAAACATCGGTAGAAAAAAGCATTAAGTATATTCATCAAAATCTAGAAAAGCAGATAACTCGAGATGATATAGCCGAATATGTAGGTTATAATTCTGACTATTTAAATAGAATATTTAAAGAAGAGACTGGATATTCAATGGTTAAATATTTGTTAATTGAACGTATAGAGATGGCCAAAGAATTGTTAAGCAAAACAAACATGCAGATTAGTACTATAGCTGTTCATGTTGGTTATAATAATTTTTCTCATTTCGCTAAAATGTATAAAAAGCTTACGGGTATGAGTCCCAGTGAATATCGTGATAATCATAAAAGAAAAGATAATGGAGTATAGAAAGGATGGGTTAATTTGTTATGTAAGAAAATTTCCTGGAACTCTGTTCGAGTGAAAATTATTTGTGGAGTATTAACTGTATTTATTCCCTTAATACTGTTTCTTATATTTAATAATTATTATGCAATTAATGTAATTCAAAATCAAGTAGCTCAATCTAATAAAAATATGATCACTCTTTATATGAGGCAGTTAGAGAATTCATTGCTTGGAACAGCTAAATATCTATATAACATTAGTGGTTTAAATAAAGATTTTCTGACAATGGTTTATTCAAATGATTATAATAATTATACTCTGGCTAAAATCAGTTTAAGAAACAAAATATCAAAAGACATATTGATGTTTGAAATGGTTAACTCTATTTTTATTTATTCAGAGAAGAAAGATGATCTGGTGGAAGTATATAATAGTAAAATAAATTATCAGCAAAAAGTCCATGTTAGAGATTATATAAAACAAACTTTACCTGGTGTTGACTATAAGTATAGAGATGACTGGTACATAGAGAAAATTGAAGGTGAGAATTATTTGTTTCATATAATGAAGATAGAAGACACATATATTGGCTTATGGCTTAATATAAGAGAATTAAATATACCTATGAATCTGGTCGATTTAGGGGAAGAAGGCACTACTTTATTAGCTGATAAACAGGGCATACCTATGATTAATCAAGAAATAGTTATTAGAAACAAAATAGATCTTAATAAAAATATAAATGACTATTATCTGTCAGGAGAGAAAGAGAAATTTTTGGTAATAAGTAAAAGATCCAGCTTAGCTGAATTTAGTTTAATAGCATTAATTCCATCTAAAATAATACTTGAGAGTTTATCATATTTACAAAAGGTTATTGGTTTTATTGTTATTGGTTCTTTATTATTATTACCTATATGTTTTTATTTTTTAAGAAGGGTGCTATTACATCCGCTAGGAAAAATAGACCAGTCTATAAGACAAGTCCAATATGGTGACCTAGACGTACGTATAGCTGATTTTCCTACCTCAAATGAGTTCAGAAGAATTTTTCAGACATTTAATGAAATGATGGATGAGATCAAGCAGCTCCGTATTAATATTTATGAAGAAAAATTGGAGAAACAGAGGGCAGAATTAAAACATTTACAATTACAGGTTAATCCTCATTTTTTCTTGAATTCACTTAATATAGTTTATAGTCTTGCTCAAAGTAAAAATTATAGTTTAATAAAAGAGATAAGTAGGTCTCTTGTTCAGTATTTTCGCTTTATGTTCAGGAGTAATATATCCTTCGTTCTTTTAAGTGAAGAGTTAAATCATGTTAAAAATTATATTAAAATTCATCAATTACGTTTTCCAGGAAGATTGGAGTGTAATATTGATATAGAGAATAGATTATTGGATATTCCAGTACCCCCTTTGATAGTACAGACATTTGTTGAAAATTCTATAAAACATGGATTAAGTATTGAAAATAGCCTTTTAATTAATATAAACGTATATACTGAGATAATTAATAAAGATGAATATACAAAAATAATTATCAAAGATAATGGCCCAGGATTTAATGATGATATATTAGAAGACCTTAAAACAGGATCTGTTATTATCAAAGAGGACAGAGAACATGTGGGTATATGGAACATCAGGAAGAGGTTAGATATTCTCTATGACAAGTATATATTTAAGATAAATAACCGGACAGAATATGGCGGTGCTGTTATAAGTATTCTATTACTAAAAGATTCTGATAAAATTTAGTTAGGTTTTTTGTCTTTTCCTACAGGTTAAAGGTATTATTATATTAAAAAGTCGGAATACTACAATCAAAAGGTCGTTATATGAACAGTAAATATTTATTCGATAATATATAATAATATTACACTAAGTGTAAGGGAACGACAAAATCCTACATTCAAAGTAGGTGAAAATAAGATGGAAAAAACAAATTATTTTGTATTGTTATTTATTATCTTACTCATGACAGTATTTTTGATGTCTAATGAAAATGTTATTGCAGAGGAAAAGCCTCAAGAGCTGGTAATGGTATTTCCTATATTTGGCGAGACCCCTCCTGATCTGAATATGGTGCAGGAAGAGGTAAATAAGGTTACCTTAGAAAAGCTTAATGTTAGAGTTAAATTATTAACAATTGATTTTGGAAGATACGAACAGCAAATTAACTTTATGTTATCAAGTGGAAAAGAAATAGATGTACTGGGAATATTATTACCAGATATATTACATTCCTTTATTTCCAGAGGACATCTTATTCAACTAAATGACCTATTGAATCAATATGGTCAGGGTATTAAAGATCTTGTTGATTATGCCTATTTACAGGGGACCACAATTGATGGAAAATTATTTAGTATTACCGCCTTACGCGATATGACCTCTGGTATTGGTATATTAATGCGCAAAGATATAATTGATAATTATAACCTTGATATAAGTAAAATCCAGGTAGAAAAGGGAGTAAGTTTAGTAGATAGATTAGAGCCCTTTGATGAGATTTTTGCCAAGATAAAGGCTCAAAGACCTAATTTTACTCCTTTAATTCCAAGTGTAGGGGGTTCTTTTTTACATTTTTATAATGATATAGTTCCATTAGGAGATAATTTTGGTGTCCTATTGGATAAGGGCAGGCAATTAAAGGTAGTTAATTGGTTTGAAACTGAGGAATATAAGGAATTAGTCTATAAAATGCGTGAATGGTATGAGAAGGGATATATTTTAAAAGATGCTGCAACTAATACAGACTCTCAGTTTAGTCTTATAAGAGCAGATAAGGGTTTTGGCTATTTTTCTGGAACTAAGCCTGGTATAGAGAAACAGGAGTCCAAAAGCATTGGAAAAGAAATGATAGCCAAAGAAATTATTTCTCCCTACACTACTACATTTAATATTCAGTTAATCTCCTGGGGAATTACTAGAGCTAGTAAAGCACCGGCAAAGGCTATGCAATTTATAAATTTATTGTACACTGACCCCGATATTGCAAATTTATTAAGTTATGGTGTAGAAGGTACACATTATATTATTAAGGATAATGGCTTACTGGCTTATCCAGAAGGAGTCAATGTGGACAATGTTGGATATAATTTAAATACTGGCTGGATGTTTGGCAATCAGATGATAACACATATCTGGGAAGGTAATCCCCCTACTCTCTGGCAGGATACAATAGAATTTAATGAAAATGCCTATAAGGCAAAATCACTGGGATTTGTATTTGATACATCTCCGGTTAAGTTAGAAATAGCTGCCTTAACAACTGTATCTGAGAAATATAGACCAGCACTGGAAACAGGCAGTGTTGATCCTGATTCTATCTTACCACGCTTTTTGAGAAGCCTTAAAGATGCAGGAATAGATAAAGTGATTGCTGAGAAGCAGAGACAATTAGATGAATGGGCCTCAGTAAATAATATACAATAACAGTATTAATCAGAATTCTTTTCAGATACTAACTACTAGTTTAGAGGGAAGATTTCTTTTAATATAAAGATTCATTATTTCATAGGAATAATAAACTTTATATCCCCTAGGAATGAGGGGGAGTTTGACTAAATGAATAATCCAATCACAGGAGGTTGTGGTAATGAAACAATTAAAAGTATTAGTTATTGATGATTCACCATTTATATTTAAAGCTGTTAAAAGGGCATTGGAACCTGAAGGGATTCAGGTAGTCGATAATGCATTGAATGGGAAAATTGGACTAGAATTAATCGAGCAATATAAACCAGATATTATTACACTTGACGTAACAATGCCTGTTATGGATGGTATTGAAACAGCCTGCTATATTTATGATAAGAATCCTGACGCAAATATAATCATGATGAGTGCTATGGGTGATGATGCCTTGATAGAAGAGGCAAAAAGTATTGGCGTAAGACATTTTATACCAAAACCTTTTAAACCAGATATCCTTTTAAATGCAATTCAGGATACTTTAAAGGGTGATTTTTAGTGGAGGAAAGAATGGTTGGTACCTATTGTAAGTACTTCAAACAGGCCTTACAGGAAATATCTTCTGAATTACTGGAAAAAGAACTAATTAAATTTTCTAAAGAGAATAATGTTCTAAACAATGAGAAAAAAGTTATTGTGATTATCGGTATGACAGGTTCTTATAAAGGAAGACTCCTTTTGGAAACTACAGAACTTACAGCTAAATTTATAACAGAGACTATGAATTTTGGCCCTCTAGCTGAAAAATCCGAACTCTATCTTTTTATGGGTGAATTTGTAAATATGTTATCAGGTAGGGCTATTACATATTTAAACAATCTTAATAGGGACAGCCTTGTTCGCTTAACACCTCCAGCTGTTTTTACAGGTATTAATCTGCAAATAGCTACTCCGAATATCATGGCAAAAGATATTTATTACAAAGATAATGAAATAAACCTGAAATTAAATATTGGATTTGAAGGGGTGTAGTGAGTGATACTAACAGAGAATATTGTTAAAGCATGTAACACTACTTTTCCTATGTTTGGTTATAATTTGGAATTGTTAACAGAAGACGAAGATAGTAATTTGAATTCAGTAGAGGAAGTTAATGTATTAATCGGTTTAAGCAATGGTACACAGGGTAATATGATAATAAGTTTAAATAAAAAAACGGCATTAAGAATAATTTCTGCTATGATGGGTGGAATGGAGATAAAAGAAATTGATAATATGGGTGAAAGTGCTTTAGGAGAATTAGCCAATATACTAATAGGTAGTGTTGTATCTGGGATTGCTACTGATAAGCAAATAGATTTATCTCCACCTACAATCGCAACCGGACAGGATATGTATATTATGATCAGTAATATTCCTGCTCAAAAGTTAAAATTTAAAATTGCAGAAGATCATCTATATATATCCTATGCCATCCAGTAACTATTTTACCTGAGATTAGGAGGTTGAGAAAAAGTGAGCCATAATAATGAGATAGATGAGGAGTTTTTGCAGGATTTTATTATTGAGACCAGGGAAAATCTTGAAACAATAGAAATGAATCTTCTCGATCTGGAAAAAGAACCAGATAATGAACAGATATTACATAGTTTATTCAGGGCTTTTCATACAATTAAGGGATTGGCAGGTTTTGTAGATCAGGATTTAATCCAGGAACTGTCCCATAAAACAGAAACAATACTTGATTTATGCCGTAAAGGTTCCTTAGTTATTAATAAGCAAATAATAAATATAATCTTGAAGTCTTCTGATATTATTGGAGAAATATGTACTGATATTAGTCTTATTTCTGATGAGAATTATATTACGAAAGTTCAATTATTTATAGAACAGTTAGAGTCGTGTGAAGGAATATTAAACAAGATGGCTGAACTTGAAAAAGCTAATAGGGACCTTAACGAAAGAGCAAGCCTTGAACAGCCAAAGAAGATTGGAGAAATCTTGTTAGAGGATAATATTATTGATAAAGAATCTATTGATTATATTTTGAATAAACAAAAACAAAATCCTAATTTAAAATTTGGCCAAATCGCTATAAATGAAAAAATAGCAACAAGCAAAGATATTATCAAAGGAATACATAAACAACAGACCCTTAAGTCATGTAATTCTAATGGCGGTATAATTAGAATACCAACAAAGAAGGTCGATAACCTGGTAGATATGATGGGGGAATTAATAATTACTCAATCACAATTGGAACAGGAGGCTTATAGAAAATTTGGATCAAATGACAGTTATATAACAAAACTTATGAATATGTCGAGAATTATGAAGGAAGTTCAGAGTCTGAGTATGTCACTGAGAATGGTCTCCCTCAGGTCAACCTTTCAAAAAATAAGCAGGATTGCCCGTGACACGATAGATGAACTCGATAAAAATATAAATTTTATTGTAGAAGGTGAAGAAACTGAAATAGATCGTAACATCGCTGAAAAGCTCCTGGAACCATTGGTTCATCTGGTCAAAAATTCCATTAGTCACGGGATAGAAAATCAGCAACTACGGCAGGAGAGAAATAAAAGAGAGAACGGTCAGGTAAAGGTTTCAGCATACAGTAATAAGGGAAGTGTCTATATTGAAGTTAGTGATGATGGTAATGGTATAGATATCGAGAAAGTATATCAAAAAGCAGTCGAAAAAAAATTAATAGACACTTCAAAAAAATATGGAGACAGAGAGATATTAGACTTTATTTTACTGCCAGGTTTTTCAACAACTGAAAATGTTGATACTATATCTGGACGTGGAGTTGGTATGGATGTCGTAAAAACGCAGATTTCCAAAATTGGCGGGAAAATTGAAGTAATAAATAATCCTGGTAAGGGCTGTAAATTCGTATTAAAGATCCCGATTAATTTGGCTGTAATGAATGGTACTATTATCAATATTGCTGGTAGTAAATATATCATCCCTACCCTAAACATCAAGCAGATAGTCCAACTGTCAGAAGATAAATGGGTTGAAGTAAAGGGTAAGAGAGCTATGGTTAAAGTGAGGGAAGCAGTGATACCTGTTATAAATATTTCGAGAGTCCTGGAAGATGATCATAATTATCAAAAATCATTAGTCATAATTTTAGAGATGGATAATAGAATCAGGGCTCTTCCTGTAGATGATATTGTAGATAGACGGGAGATAGTTGTTAAGCCGATGGGAGAGGAGTTTGCTGATCTAAATTTTGTATCAGGTGCTTCTATTCTTGGTGATGGTACAGTATCTCTTATTATAGATATAGAGACTATAATTAAAATATAAGGGGATTATTAAATTTCATTATAAATTTGACTATAGTACAAATTAATAACTGAAAGATGTAAAGGAGGTTTAACTAGCAAATGGAAATACATGAAGGTAAGTATTTGACCTTTTCTCTGGGTAAAGAAGAATATGGCATACCAATTTTAAAGGTAAAGGAGATTATAGGTATGATGGAGATTACTGAAGTGCCTAAATCCCCTGAATTTGTCAAAGGGGTAATTAACTTACGTGGTAAGATAATTCCCCTGATGGATCTTAGATTAAAGTTTGGCTTAGAGGAGATAGAGTATTCAGAAAGGACCTGTATTATTGTCATAGATATTAAAAATAAGGACAACCTCAGACAGATTGGTGTTGCAGTTGATTCTGTTAGTGAGGTTGTAAGTATTCAAAGAGAAGCCATAGAACCTCCACCAAATTACGAAGATGGAGAGTATGAGGGATTCTTAACAGGAATTGCAAAGGTAGATAATAAAGTTGTAATGTTGTTAAATACAGATAAAGCCTTTAAGTTTAAAGGTCTAGTGAAAATAAACTCGTTAGTTAATCCAGATGAATAGGGAGTGAAGATAATGTTTAAAAATATGAAGCTTAATACCAAGTTGATTTCTATTTTGTTAATTGTAAGTTTAGTACCTTTTATAGGTATCAGTATTTATAGTTATTTTCAGGCAAATACAGCTATTTCCGCGCTTTCTTATGGATCACTTGAAAGTTTTTCTTATCAAAAAGAAATTGAAATGGAAAACTGGTTTGATGGACTGCTGAGTAATACCCTTTTAATTTCCAGAACACGTGATATTTATCAATCATTAAATGTATTGGAAGGAGTTAATGGTGATCTTAATGCTCAAGCATGGATGGAAAGGAGAAGCATACTTGATGATATAATACCACTGGCTATGACGGAATATAATCTGGCCATGGTCAGTCTTCTGGATGCTGATGGTAAAATTGTTTATTCTTCTATTACAGAAACAGTAGGAACAAGTTTAAGCATGAGGGACTACTTTAGAGAGGCTATTCAGGGTCAAATCACTACATCAGAGATGTTTTATTCTGATGTAATTAATGATTACTGTCTGGTTATTGCGGTTCCTGTCTTTTCTGATGAGAATCAGGGTAAGGTGAATGGAGTCTTAATGAATGTTATCAGCCAGAAATTAATTACCGAGATGGCGATTGAGGGTATAGATAATATAGGAGAAAGTGCCGATTTTTATTTAATTAATAAAAGAGGGGTTCTTGTAACAGATCCCAGGTATGGTGAGCATAAAGTCCTGGAAACCAGATTTAATACTGAAGGTGTCAGCAAATTATCTCAAGCAATCAGGGATCATAATACAGGCTTCAAATATAGTGGAGTTTATGATGATTATAGAGGAATTCCAGTGTTGGGTTCATTAAATTTCCTTGAATTAGGGGGTAACGATTTTGGACTAATAGCTGAAATCGACTTTGCTGAAGCATTGGCAGCATCAAATAACATGAAGACTGCTATGCTCATAGTCTGTGTGATAGTTACTGTCTTAATAAGTTTAATAGGTTGGTATTTTGCCCGTTCACTAAGTAAACCAATTATTAGGATATCGAATTCACTAAATGAAGGGGCTGAGCAGGTGACATCTGCATCTCAACAATTGTCTGCTTCCAGTCAGCAGCTGGCAGAGGGTAGTTCTGAACAGGCGGCATCACTGGAAGAAACCTCAGCTTCTTTAGAAGAATCGTCATCTATGATAAAACAGAATACAGAAAATACTAAACAGGCTACTATGTTATCAAAGCAGGCTAATGAAGCAGCCCAAAAGGGTAATCGGGAAATGGATGAAATGATGAATTCTATGTCTGAATTAAAGAGCTCCAGTGATGAGATTTCCAAGATTATTAAAGTGATTGATGATATTGCATTCCAGACTAATATTTTGGCCCTAAACGCGGCTGTAGAAGCAGCCAGGGCTGGGGATGCCGGTATGGGTTTTGCCGTTGTTGCTGAAGAGGTACGAACCCTTGCTCAAAGGAGTGCTCAGGCTGCCAAGGATACAGCTGATATAATCGAAAAGAACATCAATCTTGCAGAAAAAGGAGTAGATATATCAACTGATGTTAATAAATCTTTAACTAATATATATGAACAGACCCAGAAAGTAAGTAAACTGATGGATGAAGTAGCTGCCTCCAGTGAGGAACAGAGCAAAGGTATTACACAGGTTAATTCAGCCGTAGCACAAATGGATCAGGTGGTTCAGGAAAATGCTTCTTCTGCCGAGGAAAGCGCATCTGCTTCAGAGGAATTGTCTGCTCAGGCCCAGAATATGCAGGAAAATGTAAGGATGCTTGTTGAACTTGTTGATAAAAAAAAGAATTTGGACAAAATAAAAAATGACAGAAATAAAAGTGTTAAAGTAAATAAAAATTCTGAGGGAAATAAATATAAAAAGGGTCAGTTGCAGAATCAAAAAGGAAATTTATCCCAAAATCTTAATGAAGCACAGATAGTAACCCCTGAGGATGTTATTCCCCTTGAGGAAGATCTGAATGATTTTTAGTTAGAGGAAAAACTGAGGTGCTGAAATGACAGACATAAATAATAATCAATTCAATAAATTTCAGAAACTAATCTATGATAAATATGGTATCTACCTGGCACCTAATAAACAGCAGATGATACAGGGTAGACTGAGGAAGGTAATGCGAGTTATGGGTCTAGCT
The DNA here is from genome assembly GCA_037623315.1 of Halanaerobiaceae bacterium ANBcell28. Lineage (GTDB taxonomy): Bacteria > Bacillota > Halanaerobiia > Halanaerobiales > DTU029 > JBBJJH01. The sequence continues at coordinate 18,885 of JBBJJH010000003.1, read as the reverse complement.
GATTACAATGATCTATATAATGCCCTAATCAATAATGATAAGAAGTGTTGGTTATATTTTGACCATGAAGTAACAACACATAAGACTGATTTTTTCCGCGAGAATAATCACTTTCAGTTTATAGGAGAAAAGAGTGGGGAGATACTTGCCAAAAACAAGAGAATACTATTTTCCAGGGAGATCAGAGTCTGGAGTGCAGGTTGCTCTACAGGTGAAGAACCCTATACCTTAGCAATGGTTCTAAAAGAACATCTACCACGAGATATTAGTATCAAAATACTGGCTACTGATATAAGTAGCCAGGTGATTGCTAAAGCACAAACTGGAATATATCTGCAACAGGATGAACAGATAGCTAGCTTTTATTTAAAGAAATACTTCAGGAACAAGGATAAACTTCTTAAGATAAATGAAGAAATAAAAGAGCTAATTACCTTTCGCACCTTTAATCTGATGGATCCCTTTCCATTTCAAAATCAGTTTGATATTATCTTTTGTCGGAATGTAATGATCTATTTTGACTACCCGGTACAGGTGAAGTTATTAAAGAAATTCTATAACTCTCTGGTGCCGGGAGCTCTCTTTTTTATTGGCCATTCAGAGAGTCTAAGCCAAAAACAATATAAGTTTAAATATATACAACCTACCATTTATAGTAAGTAGGGCTATGATAATAACCTGGAAGGAGATTGACCATGTCTGTTGACCTACCTAAATATTTTTTAAAACCAGGATATATTTTTGTTAGTAAAAAACCATATCTACTCCATACTGTATTAGGGTCCTGTGTATCTGTCTGTTTCTGGGATGAACAATTAAAGATTGCTAGCATGAATCATATTATTTATGATAAACCTTTTACTAAGGAACAGGATACCCGATTTGCAAATATATCCATTCCTTATATGCTTAAACTTATGAAAGATAAGGGCTGCTTAATAGAAAATATTAAAGCAGATATCATTGGGGGTGCTCATAATCCCCTTTTTAATAATATCTTAGTAAGTAAGAACAATATTGAGATGGCAGAAAAGGTTTTAAAGAAATATGAAATTAGAATTCGTGGCAGAGATGTTGGAGGAGAGATGGGACGAAAAGTAATTTTTAATACAGAGACTGGTGAAATTTTAATTTACAAAGTGAATAAAGTCAGGGAGGATGACTGGTATGAATACCATTAAAGTCTTAATTATAGATGATTCAGCCATGGTCAGAAAAATACTGACAAGGGAATTAGGCAAAGTTAAAGGAATAGAGGTTGTTGGCACAGCCCCTGACCCCTATATTGGAAGAGATATGATAGTTAGATTAAAACCTGATGTCTTATTACTTGATATAGAGATGCCTAGGATGGATGGATTAACATTTCTAGGAAAACTAATGAAACATTACCCCATACCAGTTATTGTTGTTAGTTCCCTGGCGAAAAATGGAGGAGAAGTAGCTTTAAGGGCCACTGAATTAGGTGCTGTAGAGGTAATAGCTAAGCCAGGTCCTTCTTATACAGTAGGGGATATGTCAGAACAACTTATTGAAAAAATTAAGGCAGTATCCAGGATTTCTATGAGTAAATATATAAATCAATCAGATAAATATTTTAAAAGAACAAGAAAAAACAAGAAGTATTCATTACTTAAAACAACAGATAAGATTATAGCCATTGGAGCTTCAACAGGGGGGACCAATGCTATTAAGGAGTTATTAACCTCATTATCGGCTAATATGCCTCCTATAATTATTGTACAACATATGCCAGAACATTTTACCAGTTCTTTCGCTGCCAGGCTTAATGAATTAAGTTCTATGGAGGTTAAAGAGGCTGAAGATGGAGAATTAGCCTCACCTGGCAAGGTCTTATTAGCACCCGGCAATAAACACATGACTCTAAATAGAAGTGGAGCCAGGTATTATGTCGATGTGAGTGATGGTCCTTTAGTTTACCATCAACGTCCTTCAGTTGATATTCTATTTAATTCTGTGGCCAAACATGCTGGTTCGAATGCTATTGGAGTTATTTTAACTGGAATGGGGAGAGATGGTGCAGCAGGATTATTAGAGATGAAAAAGGCCGGTGCATATACAATTGCTGAGGATGAGGATAGTTGTATAGTCTATGGAATGCCGAAAGCAGCAGTAGAAATTGGCGCTGTAATCAAGGAAGCATCATTGAAGGAAATACCTCAAATATTAATGAAAAATGAGTAATTTATCCTTGCTTGTGTATACATGGATAATGTTGTTTGGATGTTTTGAATTGTATAGACCAGAAACTTTAGTTTTTAGGGATAACAATTCATAGATGTTTTATAAATTTTCTGCAAAATAAAATCAGTTCAATTATGGTTTATCAGCTAAGAATGTATTTCTGGTCCAGAGCAATTTGATCTTTTTGTAGTCAGTAATTCTACTTAAATTAAGGGGGATTATAATGATTCAAGAAAATTTAAATAAGTTATATCTAGAGTTATATGACAAAAGTAAAGATAAACCTCTCTATTCAAAAGATGTTGTTGAAATCAGTCAAAAAATAGACTTGCAAATTATAAAAATTATGAAACATAAGAATAAATAAGTGTGTTTTCTTAAGTCAGTAAAATAAGAAATGAAGTTTTTATTAAATGACAATACGTTTGCTGGTGGAGGTATGTTCATGAATATAGGTATAAAACAAAAATGTATATTATTCACTTTAAGTATACTTTTAGTGTCTAATATCTTACTTGGGATTATGAATTATAATATATCAAAGAATGAGCTAGAAGAAAATGGAAAACGGATGCTGCGTAATTCAGTAAATATGGCTATAGAGCTTGCCAGTACCTTAAATGATGAGGTGGAAAAAGGGAATATATCTCTGGAAGAGGCCCAGGAAAAAGTCAAATTTGCTCTTTTGGGAGAGCTAAATATTGATGGTACAAGGCCTATTAATGAGAATATTGACTTAGGGGAACTTGGTTACGCATTTATTTATAATGTTAAAGGTTTATTAGTAGCCCATCCAAATATTGAAGGAGAAAATCTTTGGGATACAGTTACAGAAGAAGGCTTTCATTTCGCTAGAGATCAAATTACTAAGGCTCAAGATGGTGGAGGGTTCACTGTATATGATTGGAAATTTCCGTTTGAAGAAGAAAAAGAAGGATTAAAGATTACTTATTCAGCATATTATCCAGAATGGAGTTGGATTTTTGTTGCTGGTTCATATATGCAAGATTTTAATCAGGGAGCTCGCAATATACTTACAAACTTGATTTTTTCACTAGTGATTTCTTCAATTACAGGAATTTTACTTGTTTATTTTATATCCTCTAGAATTGCATCTGGTATAATAAAAACTGCTAATTATTCTGACCAATTAGCTAATGGAAGGCTGGATATCCCAGACATAATAAATAACAGTCATGATGAAGTAGCTATTTTAACAAATTCCATAAATAATATGAAAAGAAATCTCCTGGAATCATATGAGGAAATTGAGGCCTATAATGAAGAAGTGCGTGGTATGAATGAAGAATTAGAATTAACCAATCAGCATCTAATAAAAAGTAATAATAGATATGAATCTTTGTATAATAATATGAGTTCTGGCTTTGCTTATCATCAATGTGTTTTTGACGATGATGGTAATCCTGTAGATTATATGTTTTTAGAAGTAAATAAGGCTTTTGAAGAACTGACAGGATTGAAGAAAAAAAATATACTAAACAAACCAGTAACTGAAGTGCTGCCTGATTTGCAGAAAAGTGATTTTAACTGGATACAAGAATATGGACAGGTGGCTATAAGCGGTGAAAGTATTAAGTTTACACAGTTTTCTGAGCCACTGGAACGTTGGTATCAGGTAAATGTCTTTAGCTTTGAAGAAGGCTATTTTGCAACTGTGTTTTCTGATATAAGCGATTTAGTGGCTTATCAGGAGGAATTAAAAAGGCAGAAGACAGAATTGTTAGAGAGCTATGAAAGACTTGAAGCAGATCATGAGGAATTTATTGCTCTTAATGAAGAACTTGAAAGCTCATATAATGAATTAAATAGAGCAAATAATAATTTAGAACAGATGATTCATCTCAGTTCAAAATTAAATTTAACCAATATCTGCAATGAAACTTTTCTAAAAGAAATATTTGAAACATCTTTTAAATTAGTTAATGAAGCAGAGTTCGCTCTATTATTTTCATATAAGAATAATAAGATTAAAGTAATCAATTCAATTGATGTTGATATCAATGAAAACTCAGAAATATTATGTACTAAGTCTGTTAATCAAATAGATATTGACATTTATAATAAAGACAAAGGAAATTTCTTTAAAGAAATAAGTAATTTTAACTATAGAATTAATGATATTAAAGAGACAATTGTCATCAATCTATCTGGTCAGGGGAAAGATAATATAGGAATTGCATTTTGTATATCGAGTAAGGACAATAAATTCAGTATTAATTCATATAAGATATTAGAAGCCTTTAGAGAATTGGCTTCAGCATTTTATAAACTTCAGGAATATAATATTTTTCAAAATAAAATGAGAACAGATATCCTGATTGCAGTTGTACGTATGTTGGCATTACATGATCAATATACAAAAGATCATTCTGAAAGTGTTGCCAGGCTTGCCAGGGAAATAGCTAGAGCTATGAATATGGAAGAAAATTTAATTGAGAAAATTTATTTAACGGGACTTGTCCATGATATTGGTAAAGTACTAATAACTGTCGAAGTACTTAATAAAAAGGGGAAACTGACTGATGACGAATATGTTTTAATAAAAAATCATACTATCTGGGGTTATGAAACCTTATGTCAATTCGAGGATTTAAAGGATATTGCTGATTATATATTATCTCATCATGAACGTTGGGATGGAAAAGGATATCCGAATGGAATTGCTGGTAATAAAATACCTATTGCTTCACAGATTATAGCTTTAGCTGATGCCTGGGATGCGATGACTTCAGATCGGCCTTATAGAAAAGCATTATCCCATGACCAAGCTGTTGTTGAGATTATTGATGGAAAAGGAAAACAATTTTCACCTGCTGTTGTAGAAGTCTTTCTTACCATAAAAGAAGAGTTATATAATTAAGGTATATCATTTTCTAAGGAGGAATATTTTTGGAACAATTATTAAAAAAGAGTAATAAGGAGTTAATTAAGTGTCTATCATGCTATAAAAAAATATATGATGGTATAAGAATAGTTGATCCTATTGAAAAAAAAATTATTTATTCAATTGAAGAAAATAAAAATAATAAATCTACATGTTATAATTTCTGGAAAATGGATAGTCATTGTGATAATTGTGTATCTATCAGGGCTATTAATCAAAATGATTCTTTTGCTAAAGTAGAATACAATAACGATAAAGTATATATGGTAATGTCAAGTCCGGTTATTTATGATGGAGAAAATTATGTTGTTGAGTTACTCAGAGATATAACCGAGACAGGGGTTATACCTGATATAGATGGTAGAAGCGTAGAAGAAATTAGAAATATTATTACTCTAATGAATCAAACAACAATAAAAGATTGTTTACTAGGAATATACAACAAAAAATATATTGAAGAGAGACTACCCGTAGATATCTTAAATTCCTCTATATCTGGGGCCCCATTATCTATTATCATGTGTGATATTGATAACTTTAAAATAGTTAACGATACTCATGGTCATATTGCAGGAGACGTGGTATTAGAAAAATTTGTTCAGACAGTAAAAGATTCAATTAGAAAAAAATATGACTGGATAGCTCGTTTTGGTGGAGATGAGTTTATAATTGTATTAATAAATGCAGATAGAAAAACTGCCTATAAAATATCTGAGAAGATAAGAAAATCTATAAACTCACAGGATATTATTTATGAAGAAAAAAAAGTACAAATTACTGCCAGTTTTGGTATTTATACATTAGAATCAGAAAACAAGTCATATCAAGAAGTAATCCAAAAAGCAGATCAGAATTTATATAAGGCAAAAAATTCTGGTAGAAATAAAGTGGTTAATGCATAATTTTTATAATAACAATGATAAGCATTAAGAAATACTACTTAATTATATAGTTATGGTATAACTGCGAAAAGGTTATCTTTCGCTGCAAGACAATTTTTTTGAATTATCTAAGGTTCCTATCCGTCCAAAATAAGGCTTCCTAATCTATGGGACGTCCTGGCCCGAGATTAGCTCACAACATCGTGTTGTTCGGCCATGTTTTGGACTCCTACTCACCAAGATTCTTAACAAAAAAATTGTTATTTGCTCAATATAATCTTTTCGCAGTAGAATCAGTTATAATATAGTTACATTTTAAAATAATATTATGAGGTGGATTGATATGAAAAAGTTAATTTACAAAATTATAATCCCTTGATATGTTCTTCTTCGCTTATTCATTATCTCGTGATCAAGGCCATAATGCCTTAATAAGGAATTATAAAATTAAGTCCGCTATGTAAATGGGTGCAATTATACCAGCTTGTAAATTTGCTTACCCAGATTCTAGCTTCTTCTAGGGTGGAAAATCCCTTGTTAGGATACTTAGGTCTGTATTTCATTGTTTTAAAAAGTGACTCTGAATAAAGATTATCATTACTTACCATTGGTCTTGAAAAAGAACTTTGTACTCCTAGTTTTTCTAATGTTGCTAGAAAATTTGCTGCTTTCATAGAACTACCATTATCAGAATTCAGTACAAGTGGTTTTCCAGCTATTCCTTGTGATAAAGTAGCTTTCTTTATTAGTCTTTGAGTGTATTCTGCTTTTTCACTTTCCCATACTTCATGGGCTACTATTAATCTACTAAACATATCCACTATTAAATAAAGCTTAAAATATTGTACTTTAATAAAAGCATTTAACCAGGACTATATAGAGGGAGTAATTAAAATATGTGTTGCATTTTCTGTTAGATATTAATGAATTTTTCAAAGAAGTGCTTGCGTATATTAAGGAAATTGTTTAATAAATAAATTAATTATAGGGAGAGATAAATAATGACAGTTAAAAAGACGTTTGGATTTATATATGGTACTATGGCTATTTTAATGATTATATTGCTTGTCTTAACAATAAATATGTATCGAAGTTCACAGGAATTAGAACGTAGTCAAGAAAATAGATATCATTCGTTTTTGCTCGCAAATCAATTACGCCAAACATCTGATGATTTAACTCGTTTGGTCCGCACATATGTAATTACTGGAGATTCCAAATATGAAGAGATGTACTGGGATATAGTAAAAATTCGAGATGGCTTAAAAGCAAGACAGAAAAATTTTGAAAGAATTCATTGGGATTTTGTTGCTGTTGGCATGGAAGGACAAGCAGAGGGTGAAGCTATTTCTCTTATAGCTCTTATGGAGGAAGCTGGTTTTACAGAAGAGGAATTTGCAAGTTTACATGAATCTCAAGCTCGTTCGAATGCTTTAATAGAAAGAGAAGAGATGGCGATGAATATTATTAAGGGTGATATTACAGATGAAGCACAATCTATGATGCGTGCAGGAGAATCAGCAGAAGAGTTAGCTACTAGAATATTATTTGATCAAAAATATCATCAAACAAAAGCTGAAATTATGGAGCCTATCAATGAATTTTTAATATTGTTAGATGAGAGAACACAGAGCAGAGTGGATTTTTATAGCAATCAGAAATATTTTTTTCAAAATATAATATTTGCGATTATTGCTTTACTTGCAATTAGTCTTATCATAGGATATATAATTATTCACACTAAAGTAAGTAAATCTCTTCAAGAAATGATTCATAGATTTAAAGATGTTATTGAAGGAGATAAAGATCTTAATAAGAGAATTAAAGTTACTAGGAAAGATGAAATTGGAGAGTTAGGACAATGGTTTAATCGTTTTCTTGATGATTTAAAATCTATTATAAGTCAAGTAGTAGAGATATCTCATCAGGTAGCTGCTTCTAGTGAAGAACTATCTGCTTCTGGGGAACAAGTAGGGGAGGTTGCAGAACAGGTAGGAGCTGCGATACAGGATGTATCTTCTGGTGCAGAAGAACAATCAGCTAGAATTGAAGATACTACTAATAATATAAAAAATCTTATTAATCGTATAAAAAAGGTTGACAATAGTACAAGGGAAATAACTAGGCAAGCAACAACCATTACGGATAAAATAGATCATGGCACAGATGAAATTAGAAAAACTATAATGAAGACTAATACCATGAAAGAAAAAACTGAAACTGTAGCAAATACCGTTAACTCATTAGGTAAATTATCAGGGGAAATAGGTACTATTATAGAAATGATAAATAATATATCTGCTCAAACAAATTTATTAGCTTTAAATGCTGCTATAGAGGCAGCTAGAGCAGGAGAAGCAGGTAGGGGTTTCAGTGTTGTAGCAGACGAAATAAGGGAATTAGCAGCAGAAAGTGCAGAGGCTACTGAGAATATTAGTTCTTTGATTAATAGAATACAAGAAGGAGTAACAGAAGCAGTAGGACAGATGAATGAAAATGTAAAACTAGTTGATGACAATGTTGATTCGGCTAAACAGACTGGTAGTATTTTTGATAAAATAGAAGAACTAACAATAAAATTACGAAAACAGCTTAAAAATATTTCTGGCAATGTTGCTGATATGAATGATAATAGTGAGGCCGTGGATAGTGCTATAAATGATATTAATGAAGTAAGCCATGAATTTGCTGGTAATGCTGAAGAAGTTGCAGCTTCAAGCCAAGAGCAGATGGCTGCTACTGAAGAAATAATATCTTCCTCTAAAAGTCTTTCTGACATGGCAGATATATTATTAGAAAACGTTAAAAAGTTTAAAGTTTAATTATTTGTTGCCAGGATTAAGCTTCTTACAAAGAGAATGTTTTTTTAGGGTTTTCTTTATATTATTACTAAAAATGATTTAGCTATTGGTGCTACCCTGGGGCACTCCCAATTCTACAATAACCTCCACATTAAGGTTGCAGTGCTAGCGAATCGACTTGCTTCGCAACACGAGGTTGTGAGCATGATACCGATTTTTGGTATTATCATATTTACCTTTTTGGGATTATGGTCGAAGACTAATTTGATTATCCCGTGTCAGTATGTCCCATGAATTAGGAATCCTTATTTTTGTTGCGACAGCCTCTATGTTTGCATTTCGACAGTGTTATAAGAGATCATATTAAAAATACTATTCTTTTTACATTACATTTTAAAATAATGCTATGAGGTGAATTGATATGAAAAAGTTAAGTTACAAAATTATAATCCCTGTTACATTTATCATTATATTAATGTCAGTAACACTTGTTTCGTTCAGTATCTATATGTCTAGCAATAATATAAAAGAAGAAGCACAAAGTAAGTTAATATATATGTCAGGTAATTATGCTAATGAATTTAGTAACAGTCTTGAAAGGGTTGATAGTACAGTTGAAGCATTGAAGTCATATATTGAAACTACTTTTACAACAGATAGAGTAGTTGAATCAGATTATATGAGTTCATATAAAAACAAAATAAAAACAACTATTAAAAAGATGGCTGAATCAACTGAAGGGATTTTTGGATTATATGTGTTTTTTAATCCCGATGTTGTAGAAGGTGCACATGATGTTTATTTCACCTTAAATGAAGAAGGTGAATTCATTCGACAAACAGAACTTGCGGTGGAAAATTATGATGAAAACGCTGAAGATATGCAGTGGTTTTATAGACCATATAAAGAAAATGAATCTATCTGGACAGATCCCTTCCTGTATAGAGTAGGAGATTCAGCAGTTAATATGATTTCTCATACCAGTGCTATTGTCATTGAGGATAAGTTTATAGCTACTGTTGGGATAGACTTAAAATTTAATGAAATAAAGTCGCAAGTAGAGTCACTGACTCCATATGAAATAGGTTTTGCCTATCTGCTGAACGAAGAGACTAATTATATATTACATCCAGTTTATAATGATAACCAATCTTTAAGTGATTTTGGTTTTAATAAGGAAGCAAAAGAAATACAGAATAATAATAGTGGTATATTTGTGGTAGAAGAAAATAGTAATCAATTATACAATGGGTATGCTACACTAGTAAACGGATGGACTATGGTAGTGTCTGCACCCCAAAGTGAGGTGCTGGCTGGGGTATATAGCATAAGAAACATGATGATGATTATTGCTATCATTGCAATGATAATAGCGGTTATTATAATGTATATTTTAGGCAATAGAATTGCAAAACCAATCATTTTAACTGCAAAGATAGCAGAAGCCATTTCAGATAATGATCTAACAGAGAAGATACCTGATAGATATTTAAAACGAGATGATGAGGTAGGAGTTCTAACAAATTCAATTAATAAAATGATAGATAATTTAGGAGATATTGTTGGGAATATGTCATATATAGCTAGCGATTTAACTGCATCTAGCCAGGAATTATCAGCTTCCAGTGAGGAAATCTCTGCTTCTGCAGAACAGGTAAGTATTGCAATTCAGGATGTTGCTTCTGGCGCAGAGGAACAAACTGCTTTAATTGATGTAACCAGAACTAATGTTAAAAATCTTACAAAAGAGATATATAATGTAGAAGAAATGTCAAATACAATGAATATGCAGAAAGATAATGTTATAAATAACATTAATAATGGAAATGAGGCAGTAAATAAGTCTATTGATAAAGTTCAGGAAGTAAAAAAACAAACCAGTGTTGTTTCTAAGAATATAGATGAACTTGGGCAATTATCACAGGAGATTGGTGAAATAGTAGAATTAATAAATGGTATTTCAGCACAGACCAATCTTCTTGCCTTAAATGCAGCAATTGAAGCGGCTAGAGCAGGTGAAGCTGGAAGAGGATTTAGTGTAGTTGCAGATGAAATTAGAGGATTAGCTGAGGAATCTTCGGAATCTACTGAAAAGATTGCCAGTTTAATAAGTGGTATACATGATAGAGTTAATATTACTGTTGAAAAGATGAAAGATGCTGAAAATGCTGTTGACAGTAGTGTTGGTGCTATACAAACAACAGAAGACTCATTTGCAGAAATAAATAAAACAGTTAATGAATTAAGTAATTTAATAAAAGATATAACTCTATCATCTAAAGAAATGTCAAGAGATAGTAATCAGGTGGAAAATACTGTTGAAGAGATAGTTACTGTAAGTCAGGAGGCATCAAGTAATGCTGAAGAAGTTGCTGCATCCAGTGAGGAACAGAGTGCATCAACTGAAGAAATAGCAAGATCGTCTGAAAGTCTTGCAGAAATGGCTCAAAAACTTGCTGAATTAGTAGAACAATTTAAAGTGTAAATTAGCTATAATTTTTTTTAATAAATTCACTGAGATATTAGATTGTTCTGGTATATATAACCTCGAATAACGGAGAAAGCAGAGCTACAGTTAATTGAATTTTGACTGACTACGGTAGTGAGTATTCTTGAATAGTACGGTATGGTAGTTCCAAACGCAGGGATATGAGCAGGTGGAGGAATATCCTACAATATAATGTAAAGTAAAATAATTGATTATATACAAATATATTTTAAAGCCATAAAGGGGTATTATATGATTATCCTAAAAAAAAGGAATAATTCAAGGCCAGGTTTGAAAAAACAGTTTATAACTTTATTTATTATCCTATTTTTAATGTCAGGATTAGTAATATTATCAGTAGTATATTTTACATTAAATAATAAAACTAAGGAAATAGGAAGGGATTATGCTGTTGAATATGCCCTTAAGGAAAAAAATCGCTTAATGGCACCTATACAGAAGGAGATAGCCCTTTCGCGGAAGATGGCTGATTCACCTTTGCTTATAAAATGGGCGAAAAATGAGAAGGATACTGTTTTAAGAGAAATGGCTCTACAGGAACTGGAAAATTTCAGAAAACATTTCAGTGATCAGAGATATTTTTTTGTTATTGATAAATCAAAAAATTATTATTTTAATAATAGCATTAATCAATATCATAACGACCAATGAATATATACCTTGGATAAATCTAACCCTGATGATAACTGGTATTTTTCTACTATTACAAGAGTAGATGATTTTGTGTTGAATGTTGATGATAATGAAGTTTTAGGAGAAACAAATATCTGGATAAATACTATTATTAAAGATAAGAGCAATAATAAAATTGGTCTGGCAGGAACTGGTTTAGATCTAACAACTTATTTGAAGAAATTCATTAAAAATGAAGATGAATACATTACACCGATAATATTTGATAGTAGTGGTGCTGTACAGGCATATGAGGACCTTAAATATATTGATAAGAATTCCCAGCTTAAAGAAGCCTCAAAAAAGAGTACAGTTTTTGATCTGATAGGGAACGAAGGGGCTATTAATAGATTGAGGTCTGTTATGATTCAAATGAAAAACGATCATCTACCTGTACAAACAATAGATATTATCTTCAATCAACAAAGAAATGTAGCGGCAATTACATATATACCCGAGGTAGATTGGTATGTTACAATATTATTTAGACTGTCTCGTATATATAGTATTTGGGATTATAGTAATATAATTCTAGTTATTATTTTCGTTTTGATTATACTAGTTATTTTAACAATATATTTTACAACTAATAAGGTTATAAACCCACTTATGGAATTATATAGTTCAACACTTGAAATAGCAGCTGGTAATTATAATTATAAGGTGAAGATCGAAGAGGAAAATGAATTTGGGGTGTTGGCATCATCATTTAATGAGATGGCTGTTAAGGTCAACATGTATACAGATAATCTAGAAAGATTAGTAGAGAAGAAAACAGCAGAACTCAGATCAGCTAATCAAGTATTAGAAGAGAAAAATCAGAAGATAACAGATAGTATTCTATATGCACAAAACATACAAAGCTCAATTATACCTCTAGAAAGTAAACTTAAAAGGTCATTTGAGGACTATTTTGTAATCTGGATGCCTAAAGATATAGTTGGCGGGGACTTCTACTGGTATAAAGACCTGATGGATAGCTATTTGATTGCTGTAGTAGACTGTACAGGTCATGGTGTTCCTGGGGCTTTGATGGCTATGACTGCCAATACAATTTTGCAGAGAATAAATGATAATAACAATAGTCTCAACCCCGCTGAAATCCTTAGCAAATTAAATAAATTATTAAAAGAAATTCTTTATAAAAATTATATGAACCAGGATATTGATGATGGCTTAGATATAGCAATTTGTAGAGTGTATCCTCACAAGAAAGAGTGTATATTTGCTGCTGCCAGGTTATCACTTTTTTATACTAAAGACAAACAATTAATCCGTATAAAAGGTGATAGACAGAGTATTGGATACAGGCGTTCCTCAGAGTCTTTTAAATATACCAATCACTTAATTAAAATTAAAGAAGATATGAATTTTTATCTTACCACAGACGGTTATCTGGATCAGAATGGTGGTAATGATAACAAACGACTGGGTTTAAAAACTTTTATGCAGCTTATAGAAGATAATCAAGATTATAATTTAAACAAACAGGGAGAAATATTTAGGGAAACACTACTGGAACATATGTCATCAATAGAACAGCGGGATGATATAACGGTTGTGGGCTTCAAGGTTATAAGGTAATATTAACTATCAAAACAATAGATATAGGGTGTGAGTTTTTGCATGAAATTGTACAACTTATTTATTCATGAAATCAAGGTGCTAGAAAGAACCAGGGATGTTTTAACTAATAAAGGGAAAGATTGTCAGCAATGGCGTAAGGAATATGAATACCTTGCTGGCGAGTATAGAAAGTTTCTTGATGAAATGGATGTAATATTTTCTATAAGTGACAATAACCATAAGTTGATAAAGGAGATACAGCAGAGACTTGAAAAGGAAATTGTAGAAAGACAGCAGACAGAAGAGCAATTAGAAGAGAAGATTCAACAATTATTTCAGTATAAGGAGAGGTTAGAGGGGGCAAACAAGAAATTGATAAAGTTATCTTCTCATGATGAATTAACAGGTCTTCCAAATAGACGCCGTTTTGAAGAGTTTATTAAAGAATTAAAGCAAAATCCTAATTTATCAAAACAGCCAGTATCAATTATTATGATTGATATAGATTTTTTTAAAAACTATAATGACCATTATGGTCATATTGCTGGTGATAGTTGTTTAAAACAGGTAGCGAAAATATTAACAAAACTCCCCAGGTCTACAGATTTTGTGGCTCGATATGGTGGGGAGGAGTTTATAGTAGTTTTACCCACCTTAGAATATACTGTTGCTGCTGCAGTTGCAGAAAGAATAAGAACAAATATTGAAATTTCCAATATCCCCCATAAAAGATCTAGGGTATCTGAATACATAACTGTTAGTCTGGGTGTTACTACTGTTACTGATATAAGGAATTTTACTGTAAATGAAATAATAAATAGTGCTGATAAAATGCTCTATAAGGCAAAAGATGGTGGGAGAAATCAGGTTAAAGCAATAAACTTAGGGAGTTGATAAAATGGATAAAGATATTATGGGATTGAGGGATTATTTAAATGAGTTTGGTATAATACTTAGTTTCACTGGTCCCTTCTCGCAGGGTGTCATAGAAGAGATAGGAGATTCCTTAAAAATATATATGCAGAGCAGAAAGAATTCAAAAAATAATATATTCAAGGTGTTTTCTATATTTATAGAACAAACACAGAATATAAGAAATTATATAAATAGTAATAAGAACAAAATATACAATGAAAAAATAACTAATTCTGGAATTGTTATTATTTCACGATACTATCAGGGGAAGTATCTTATCAGGTCAGGTAATCTGGTTAAAAGAGATGATATAAAACCGTTGAAAGATAATTTGAATCAAGTATTTTCATTAGACCAAGAAAGTTTAAAGAATTTATACAAAAAACGTCTGATGACTGGCTATAAAGATGGGGAGAACAATGCAAACCTTGGTCTTATTGATATTGCAAGAAAGTCAACTAGTATTGAATATCAGTTTGAAGAAGTAGATGATGACTTCTTTTTCTTTACATTAAGTGTATTAGTATAAATCTTTCCATTCAAATTATTAGTTGAATTTTTATTCGATTATTAAGATATATTAAGGGGCTGAAAAATTATGGAAAAGGTTTTTATAAAAGCAAGTAAATCAACACCTGAAGTAAATTTTGATCCAGAAGAGAGTAGATTAGTAATAAAGGGAGAATCATATCCTGAGAACTCAATAAAATTCTATAAACCTTTAATAGAAAGTTTAAAACAGTTTTCAGATCAAATATCAACTAAGTTTATAGTTGATATTAAGTTAACCTACTTAAATACCAGCAGTATTAAAACAATAATAAATATACTGGATATTATTGATAATGCCTATCAGCATGGTAAGGATATAGAGATAAACTGGTATTATGAAAGTGATAATGAAATATTATATGAGACTGCAGCTGAATTCAATTCTTTTTTTGATGTTAAAATCAATCTTATTTCTGAATAAAAATATAATTTATCTAAAGAAAAAAATATAAATATGTTTTGTTTTTATTTGGAATTTTTTTATAATAAAAAAATGAAGGGAGAAATCTATTATGATATGGAAAGATAATTACAATATTGGAGTAAAGATTGTGGATCAACAGCATAAAGAACTATTTAATAGATTAAACAGCTTTTTAAAAGTGGTCAGATCAGAAGAAAAACTTGAAGACAAATTAGAAGAAATAAATAAAACACTGGGTTTTATGGAGGAGTATGTAGTTGTGCATTTTGAGTCAGAGGAAAAAGTACAAAAAAAATATAATTATCCTGATTATGAAAAACACCATGAAATCCACGAGAATTTCAAAAGAGAAATAAATGAATTTAAAGAGAAATTTAATGAAGATCAATATAATGAAATTTTGATAATGGAGTTTAGTGGAAAATTGTTAACCTGGTTAATTAGTCATGTCACAGGGGAAGATCAAATTCTTGCTGATTATGTTATTGAGGAGGGAAATTGATATGAATGTTGAGTATATTAACCCGGTTTACCAGGCTACCTATCAGGTATTTGAGCGTATGTTTCAAATAGATGTGGTTCAAGGGAAATTAAAAGTTGAAGAAGATATAATACCTACTAAGGAAATTAATGCAATCATTGGGGTGTCAGGTGAATTAAATGGTACTATACTATTTAGTTTCTCCACAAAAATGGTTTTAGAAATGGTTGAAGAAATGGCTGGTATGGAAATAAAAGAGGTAGATAAATTTGCAGCTTCAGCTATTGGAGAATTAGCCAATATTATAAGTGGAAATGCTATGTCCGTATATGCTGAAGAGGGTTATGAATGTGATATAATTCCTCCTCAGATTAATATGGGAAAGACAAGGACTTATTCTACTGCTACTGATAAGGCGTTAGTCATTCCGTTAACAACAGATTATGGAGAATTTGAGTTATATTTGTCTATCGCTAAGAAAACTGATTGACTATCATCTGTCATTTAAGAACAGACACGGTGCACATTTTATGTTACCTACCAAATGGTACGGAGGGGTGAGAAGATAGCGGATAAACTCCTCCTCTCATTCTATTAATCTGTTCTGATATTTTCTAACTTATAATATTATTTCTCTCTATTTTTTATACATCTCGCTATTGTAACAGTTCACTTTGCTTGATACCATACCGCTGCTTTTACATCTTCAATCATTTTACCATCTTGGTCTAAAGTTACTGTAGTTTCGTAAGGATTTCCGCCTGCCATGTGGATTTTGTGCAGATGACATTGCACTTACAACTTTATTTGTTAGTTTTCCTTGACCCTAAAGTTGTCTATTCTCCTTTCTTCAATTTCATTTCTTTAATAAATTGATTGGACTAGAAATATTTTCCCTTATTATTCATTACTATTTCAACTGCTTATACCCTTAATTATATTAATAATTTCATTAATAAAACATATAAGATCTCAACACTAGCATAGTATTGTATAGAAACAAATGATTGTTTTGACGGACTCTCGATGGCTTAATTAAGGTCTATCACATCGTATATAAAATATAAGAGCGAAAATTATTTTTATTTATAATGGAACATTTTTTGCTTTTCTACGTCTAAATATATAGAAGTATTTATTTGAAAGATTAATAGACTCAAAATCAAAATGCTTTCAAGTATATACTAATCAATAACAAAAAAAGAAAGGGATGTAAAAATTATGCTAAACAGAATTATTGTAAACAAAAAAAGAGTAATTATCTTTGTTGTTTTAATTGTCGTTATCTTGACTGGATTTGTTGAGGTCTATTCATATGAAAAACTGGAAAAAATAAAGTTAGAAGGCTCTGTTTACTATAGGGAAAGGATGCTTTTACTACCAGGTTCAACGATTAAAATATCCTTAATTAACCTTAGCATCATGGATACTGAGAAATCTGTGTTGCTGGAAGAAGAAATTAAACCAGAGGGGCAAGTTCCTGTACCATTTACACTGGAAATAGACAGAAATGATCTATCTGAAAAGTATTTATATGGTTTAAGAGCTCAAATTACTTCAAAAGAAGATACGATACTCTGGATCACACCAGAAGTCACTATGCTTGATCCTTTTAAACAGAAGAAGGATATAGATTTATTATTAAAGCGTCTACTTTTAGAAGAGGATACTATACAGAACAATTTTGCTACTGCAGAAGGAATATATTTTATAGTACAGAACAATGAACTTCAGAGCAATGATGATTTAAATGAGATTGAAATAATAATGCCGGGTGGAAAAATAAAAAATCTAACTAAAGTTCCAGCAGCTTCGGGAGCCAAATATAGTAATGGAGACATTGTATTCTGGAATAAGGGAAAGAAAGGAATGATTCAGGTAGATGATATTGTTTATAATACAAAGCTAGAAGATTTCGAAGATAATAACGGGCAAAAGGGACAAGATTTATTAGAAAATAGAAAAACATTGGCAGTTATTAAAGAAATAAAGCACAATGCTGACAGTATAAGGGTATTAATTGATAATAAAGGGCAAGAACTACTTTTGAATATTAGTGACGAGACTGAGATAATAGGAATTGATAATAAACAAATCTCTTATGATAAATTAAAGGAAGTGGAGAGGGGTTCCAAAATAATAGCATATTATAAGCCTACTATGGCTTTAAGCCTTCCGCCACAATCTGCTGCAGTTAAAATTGTGATCTTACCTTATATTAAAGATGTAAGTAGTTCTAAAATAGATATTTATAAAACTGAAGATATAGCTTATAAATCACAATCTCTTGAAGATAAAGCTAGAGAAGAAATTTCTACTTTTAAAGCTCTTGGTCAAGAACCTGGCTGGAGTCTAGAAGTAATTGAAGATAAGAACTTAACTTTGATTACAAATTACGGGGAAAGTAAATTGAATGTATCTATGAACCAGGTAAAAAAGAATATAATTAATAATGTTCTAAGTTATTCTATAGAGACAAGTTTATTCACCATGAAAATAGAAGTTATAAAAGAAGAATATACTGATACTATGAGTGGAAAGAAATATCCATACACTGTTAAAGTTAGAATAAGTGATAAGGAGCTAATTGGTGGCGGATATAATGCTTCTGGAATATTGTTCTAGGAAGTGTAAATTATAGGTCTAAAATTGTTCTAAATGGCTTTAGGCTCTGTAACTTATTTAATTTAATTTAATTTGTAATTTTAGTAAAAAGTATTATGCTAATTGCATGGGTAATTCCAGTAATTTAAAATTTATTTATTTCCTGGTACTAGGTAAAAGTGAGTCACTATAATATTCTAGAAGAAACCCCACTGGAACTGAGAAGTCGTAGTTCCAGTGGGGTTTTATTTACTCTAGAAATATAGAAAAAGTAGACTACGTTATTGGTAACGGGTCTATATTAGATCAAATCTGTAACAGCTTTAAAGAGTAAAAATTTTTCGAGTTAATTCGCCCCATAAATACAATA